>DAOLFI010000666.1:0-2906 GCA_035326385.1 Niabella sp. | reverse complement strand
CAGGGTGCCGGACAAATGCGACCGGTAAACTCGGGAAAATTGTTGGTTGATGACAATATCTCGTAAGCCTCACGATACTCTTTTCTATAAACGGCATCATTAAATTCGGGTATCACATTTCCTAAAGGACAACCACTATGGCAAAAAGGAATGCCACAATCCATACAGCGTGCTGCCTGGTGATTGAGTTTTTCTTCGGGGAATAGTTCTACGAATTCGCGATAGTCCTGGAGTCTTTCCTCTACCGGCTTTTTCGGTGGAGTTTCTCTTGTAAATTCTAAAAATCCTGTTGGTTTACCCATTGTAATTATTTCTGATTTATAATTCCTGATTTGAGATTAAATTTCAAATCATTAAATCTCAAATTATAAATTGTTTTAAGCTATTTGTTTTTGCGCCACTTTAGCCTGCATAATTTTTTTGTATTCGCTTGGATATACTTTTACAAAATTCTTAAGCTGGTTATCGAAATCGTCTAAAACGAATCGGGCTACTGTGCTGTTAGTGTATTGATAATGCTTTTCTATTTGCTGTTGCAGGAAAGCAGCATCTTCTGCATCCGAGGGATCCAGCTCAACCATTTCCATATTACAGTTACCTGCAAACTTTTGAGCGGCATCATAAATGTATGCTATACCACCGCTCATACCTGCTGCAAAGTTGCGGCCGGTAGGTCCAAGGATAATGGCTCGCCCGCCTGTCATATATTCACAACCGTGGTCGCCCACACCTTCTACAATCATAGTAGCGCCTGAGTTACGCACGGCAAACCTTTCACCGGCCTTACCACGGATATAAGCCTCTCCGCTTGTTGCACCATAGAAAGCTACGTTACCTATAAGACTGTTTTCTTCAGGAACAAAACCTGCATTCTTATCCGGATAGATAATAAGTTTGGCGCCACTTAATCCCTTACCAAAATAATCATTGGCATCTCCTTCAAGCTCCAGGGTAATCCCTTTATTACAGAAAGCCCCAAAGCTTTGCCCGGCAGTGCCTTTTAACTGGATATGAATGGTATCTTCGGGCAGCCCTGCATCCCTGTATTTTTTGGTAAGCTCATGAGATAAAATAGTACCTGCTGCGCGATCCGTATTTACGATATCAAATGAGGCTTTTACCGGCGTACCGTTTTCGAGGGCAGGCTTAGCCGCTTCAATGAATTTCCAGTCGATGATATCATCTAAACCATGATCCTGCGCTTCATAGTGATAAATACCCACTCCTTCTTCAGCAGGCTCTTTATAAAGAACAGGAGAAAGGTCTAACCCTTTATACTTCCAGTGATCAATGCCTTCTCTTATTTTCAGCTCATCTACCTGGCCTACCATTTCATCAACCGTTCTGAAACCCAGCTCTGCCATCAGCTCACGCATTTCCTGTGTAATGAACCTGAAGAAATTTACAACAGCATCCGCCGTACCAGAAAAACGCTTTCTAAGGTCAGGGTCCTGTGTAGCCACGCCTACAGGGCAGGTATTCAGGTGGCATTTACGCATCATAATACAGCCTTCTACCACCAGGGCTGCGGTAGCAATACCCCATTCTTCAGCACCTAATAATGTAGCAATCACAATATCTCTACCCGAACGCATCTGGCCATCAGTTTGTAAAACCACGCGGCTGCGTAATTTATTTTTCACAAGGGTTTGCTGCGCTTCTGCAACGCCCAACTCCCAGGGCAAACCCGCATGGCGAATAGAACTTAGCGGCGATGCTCCTGTACCACCATCATGGCCTGCAATCAGCACTACATCAGCTTTTGCTTTTGTAACACCTGCAGCTATGGTACCCACTCCTGCCTTACTTACCAGCTTCACATTAATACGTGCATGGCGGTTTGCATGTTTGAGATCAAATATCAATTGCGCCAGATCTTCAATAGAATAAATATCGTGGTGCGGAGGCGGAGAGATCAGTCCTACCCCTGGAGTAGAGTGCCTTGTACGGCCGATCCAGTCATCTACTTTATGTCCGGGAAGTTGTCCTCCCTCGCCGGGCTTTGCCCCTTGTGCCATTTTTATCTGCAGCTCATCCGCTTCTGTTAAATATAAACTGGTAACGCCAAAACGTCCGCTGGCCACCTGCTTGATAGCGCTGCGCATACTATCGCCATTTTCCAATGGGGTGTAGCGCGCTTCATCTTCACCACCTTCACCTGTATTACTTTTACCACCCAGCCTATTCATAGCAACAGCCAGGGTAGTATGCGCTTCCCAGCTGATAGAACCAAAGCTCATAGCACCGGTAGCAAATCTTTTATAAATATTTTCTGCCGGTTCTACCTCATCAATAGAAATAGAAGGGCGGCTGCGTTTAAAGTCGAACAGACTGCGGATGGTAATTGCCTTTTGCCCCTGTTCATCAATCAGCTTCGTGTATTTTTTAAAGGTGCTGTAATCCCCCATCCTTGTTGAATACTGCAACAGGTGAATGGTTTGCGGATTAAACATGTGCGCCTCTCCTTTACGCTTCCATTGATAGAACCCTCCGGTGGGTAACAGGTCCACGGGCAGTTGCTTGCGCGTAAAACTGAAATGATGCTTTGCCAGTGCCTCCCGGGCAATTTCGTCAAGGCCCATACCCTCAATACGGGAAGTAGCATTGGTGAAGTAGCTATTCACTACCTCTTTATTAAGACCAATAATCTCAAAAATCTGGGCACCCTGGTAAGACTGAAGCGTAGAGATACCCATTTTAGAGAAAACCTTCAGCAGTCCGTCACTTACTGCTTTGATATAATTCTTATGCAGTTCTTCTACAGATTTATCCGACTTTATCTTACCTGTTTCTTTTAACAGCTTAATAGTTGAAAAAGCGAGATAAGGGTTAATTGCTGTAGCACCAAAGCCAAGCAGACATGCAAAATGATGTACTTCCCATACATCGCCCGCCTCTACTACAAT
>DAOLFI010000665.1:0-2907 GCA_035326385.1 Niabella sp. | reverse complement strand
GCAGTAAGTGCTGCCGAAAGGCGGGCCCTCATAAACGGTGAAATTTCAACGCAGGTGTGGATCTCAGATCTTTCGGGTATTATCCCGTCTATTACAGGAAAGGTAGAGCTGGTATATGAAGGGGAACAGGAAGGCCCTTTCCAGGTAGCTATGAACCTTGTGGACAAAGCCATTCGCAGCCAGTTTGTACAATACTTCCCCGATCCCGATCAGCTAAAAAAACGCCGCAATACCGGCAAACCCTCCTCACAGCAAAAAGCAGATGAAAATCCTTATCGCTCCATCATCAGCTGGTTTGATAAAGGTAACCAGCTCAACATCCCTTTCAATACAAAGGATGAACAAAAGCTGCAGTTACTTTATACAGTTGACGGGTTGCATGCTTTGGTAAAAAAATATTTTCCCGGGGCTAATGAACTACAAACAGGTTTACTGATGGAATTTGTGCTGCATGGACTTGCCTCCTACTCTGCTATCAGTAAAAAATTATTCGAAACAAAAATTGAATTTAAAGATCTTTTTGGCAGCATGATGAACATGGGTAATGCTCAAGCAGATGAAGAACTAGACTTTGATGAAGAAGATCTGTAGGATTGTTCTCATTAGGTTGGATGCGAATAAGAAATAGCGAAAATGATCAATATTCAATGCTCAAAGCCGAAAGCTAAGAGCTAAAAGCTTTAAGCATTATGCCTTCGGCGTTTAGCTGTATCCAGCAACTTGTAACCAGCGACCAGTAACTTGACATGAATCTCATTTATCATCTCAGCTTAATCTCTGCCATTACCGGCAGATGATCAGATAATGGATTTACAGGCACCGAATGTTGTTTTATTTTTTTCAAATGTGGCTTTCTTATAAAGATATAATCAATCTTTTTTGTAGCAACAGGCGCAGGAAACGTAAAAATATTTTTAGAATCAGTTTCGGTAAAATATTTTTTAAGATGTCGGATCTCGGGGGCATCAGGTTCTGCGTTTAGGTCTCCTGTAAAAATTACGGGATGTTTTTCTTTTCCAAGATAAGAGATAACCTCATGAGCCTGCAATAGCCGCGAGCTGTCGTCCAGTGCAAAATGAGCAGAAGCAAATACTACCTTTTTGCCACTGCCACATACAATATCCGCAACAATCATAGCAGTAGAAGGAGATTTGCCTTTTAATAAGGTCATACGCTTATTATGTACATGCTCTATGGGATAACGCGAAAGAATGCCCATCCCATAGGCGCCACCCTGGTATTCAAAATGCCGTACAAACGCATAGTACATGCCTGTTATTTCAGATAATTTTTTCATCTGGTCCACGCCACCAGAACGTTTACATACACTATCTACTTCCTGTAATCCAACAATATCTGCTCCCGAGCTTTTTATAAAAGCGCCTATTTCCTTTACACGATCCTGCTCATCTTTATCTGCACCATGATGAATATTATAGCTCATCACAGTTATCTTTTGAGCCATAACCACCTGTGTACAACAAAAAAGAATACTTAATATAAGTTGTAAGCGAAGCATTTAATAAAAGTTTTATTGCCATTCAAAACCAGCGGACTTTGGCATAGCAGCATGGGTAGTAATAGCTATTTCCGGAGGTGTGCAAAGCTTTCGTTTTATAGTGTCCATCCAGGCACCGTCTATAGTAATAATTGCAGCAGCTGTATCTTCATTTTTAATAATGGTATGCCTTATAGAAAAACGGCTGAAATCTTTACGGGCGGCCGTAAGCTCCAGGTCAATAGTGATATCATCACCCTGTCTTATTTCTCTGCGAAATACACATTCTTCCCGGAATATAACCGGGCCAATATGCAGTTCCTGCATTTGAACCGCAGACAATCCGTGCTCCTGTAAAAACGCTATACGGCAAAACGCGCCCCAATCGTAATATACGCTATGTCTTAGATGTGCATTAACGTCTAAATCAGACCATCTTATCTGTACCTGCTTTATATATCCCATACGCATTCAAAATTCAGCATGTAATTATCAGTTCTATAACAATGATACAACTATTTTTGCACCTCCCGGAGAGGTACTCCGGGCAATTATTTTTATTATGAAACGATTAAGTATTATTTGTTTATCATTAGTTTTTACTATGAATACCTTTGCCCAGACAAAAGCAAAGCCCAAAACCCTAACACCGGTAAAAAAAACAGTTACAACACCAAACGTTAATGCCGGGGCCTCTTTAAAAACGCTCGCAGA
Source organism: Niabella sp. (assembly GCA_035326385.1). Classification (GTDB taxonomy): domain Bacteria; phylum Bacteroidota; class Bacteroidia; order Chitinophagales; family Chitinophagaceae; genus Niabella. Next base: position 695 of record DAOLFI010000665.1, on the reverse strand, counting down.
TTCTGCAAGCTATGCCATTGGTCAAAACCTTGCACAATCTATCAGCAAAGATCTAAAAAACCTGAATAAAGAAGCCTTTCTCAATGCTATAAAAAATGTTTTTGATGGTAAAGATCCTAAGTTCAGCGAGGATCAGCTGCGTGCTATTCTTACCCAGTTCTCGCAGCAGGAACAGGAAAATGAGTTTAGAGCTACTATCGACACAGGCCGCACTTTTCTTGAAAAGAACAAAGCAAACCCTGCTGTTAAAACCACTGCCAGCGGCCTGCAATACGAAGTAATAAAAGAAGGAACCGGCGATAAACCCGGCGCTGACGATACAGTAATATGCCATTACAAAGGCACCCTGACAAACGAAACCCAGTTCGATAATTCCTATGAGCGCGGAGAGCCTTTAACCATCCCCGTATCCAGCGTAATACCCGGCTGGACAGAAGGACTGCAGCTGATGACCAAAGGCTCGAAATATAAATTTTATATTCCTCATGAGCTGGGTTATGGTTTGCGTGGCGCAGGAGATATTCCTCCCGGCAGCGCTTTAATCTTTGAAGTGGAATTGCTGGATATCAAAAAAGGTGAATAACGCCTGTATTTTCCTACACTACACTGTTATTCTTAAATTCATTAAAAAGATCGCCCTGACAGCGATCTTTTTTAATAGTTGACATTTACTTCTCCTGTTCCAGTAATGCTAC
>DAOLFI010000664.1:0-2912 GCA_035326385.1 Niabella sp. | reverse complement strand
GGCGATGACTTCTAAGGTTGGCTCAGCCATCAGGATTGTAAACAATTTATCCAGCGGTGTTTGGGCCAGTTCAATGACGTGTGGTAAGGTACAATACTTGCCATCCTGGTAGATGCGTAAAAACCATATTAAGGCAGTAATAAAGCTAATACTACTCTCCACCCAAAAATCCCCCTGTTGGTCGATCCACTCCTGGTTTAATCCCAATAAAATGGCCCGCGATGCAGAAGCGGCATCTGTAATGGAATTTATTGAACCGGGTAATAATGGATTGCACCGCTCCTGTACATTTTCAAAGTTCAGGATATGGAAGGTTGGCGGAACCTTATAGCGGTGTTTATTTTTGAGAAAATGGTTATAGGCAACCTTTGTTAAGTCTGGGTATTTGAAGTCATGGATGAATAATGCGTAACCCTTAGCGATCTGCTGTTTCAGTATCTCTTTTGCTATCAGGGTTTTTCCACTCCCAGGCAGTCCCATCAATAAAACGCCACCCCTAAATCCGTTAATTATATTGATCCACCCGCAACGTTCTTTGTTCTTTAATCGGTAGCGCGTAGGCAGGTTGACAGAATATTTATTTTCCAGCTTCTGCTCTTCCTGCGGGAAAGTTTCATTAACGGTATTAAATACGTCGCTGCTGAGTTTTTTTTTAATAATGCGAAAAAGCAAAGTACCGCCGGTTAAAAAGAAAATAAAGCCCAGCGCTGTTACCGCCATATAAGATAAAGCAATAACAGTGTTGCTGGCCTGCAGCCAGAACAATAAGCTGCTGATAAAATAAAGTGTAAGGCCGGTTACCAGATAGGCAATCGCCAGCCGGTAATTAAATTCCTCGCCCTTCTTTGCTTTGACGCCTAAAAGCGATAAAGCCAAGAAGCCCAATGCAAGAAATTTTGCCTTATGGAAATTAGCAAATAGCCCTGTCCGGTGGATATTATCTAATATCTTATTCGTGACCGTATGTGTCCAGCCGTGCTCCAGGAAAAATACATAACAGCTATCATAAAAATGCAATAACAATACTACTACACTGATCAGCCGGGTCATGTCCATAATTTTCTTTAACCCCATCTCGTTTTCATTTGTCCCCACTGCCATAACACACTGTTTTAGGATGAATAATTATAGTTCCCATTGCTTATTAAAGCCTTTTTTCTTTTTACGTTGTTTTTCCGTCAGCATCTCCTTGTTGATCGCCCAGCTCTCCCCGCTGTCGGGATCTACTACCTGTTCAATGATCTTAGCAACACCTTTACCTAATTCTTCTCGGGCCGGTTCCTTTTCCGGAGCCTTTGTTTTATTTGGTTCTTTCCTGGTCTCTTGCTGTTTGGCAAGTGTACCGGCTTTTTCTTTTGTTGCTGTCCCTTGCTTATCCTGTGAATGGCCTTTTTGCCGGACAGCAGCCTGCTGTTTTTGTTGCTCCTTTTCCGGCTGCTGCTGTGGCTCCCAGCCCAGGCGTTCCAGTATTCGTTTGGCAGCATATTCTTTACCGATGTCGCTGCCATTAAAAACCGCTTTTTTTTCATGATCTATATAGGTCATTCCAAACACCCGGCCTTGTTCGTTGCGCCGGACTACAATATCAATCCGGTCTTTCCTTAACAGTTTTGCCAGTTCGCTAAGTGAGCGCGGCCCGGACCGCATTGCCCATTCTATTGCGGCTTTTATATGTTTCTTATCAGGCAGGCGCTTCTGTTCGTTTTCTTTACATTTTTTCTCAATATAATCAAGGGTAGGTTTGCTATGAAAAGCGCTGGCTTTAATGGGCTTGGTAAGCGCTTTACCGTCTTTATCAATTACCACATAAGTCAACCCTCTGTTACTATGAATACGGCCCTCTTCAACGCCCCGGTCGGCTTTAACATTGTAAAGTTTCAGCACGGCATTCAGCTCGTTTAAAGAAGTGTATTTATACCGGCTGACTACATGATCCAGTACATTGGTAATGCTGCGCATCGCGGCGGATTTACCGGCCTGTATTTTCTGCGGTGTTACAGCCAGGTCTTTTTCCTGTTTTTGTTCCCACTGCTTTTTATTGGAGCTGATCAGCCCATATTTGACTTCCATTTCTTTGCGTGCCGGGTCCGACACCTCTTTACCTAAATGATGCGTATTAATTCGAGAGCCATCATCCTTGATGAGTGTTGAGACGATGTGCACGTGTGGATGTCCACTGTCGTGGTGCTCATAAACTAAGTAAGGCTGATTGCCAAAACCGATCCGCTCCATGTATTCATCGGCCAGGGTGACCAGGAACTCTTGGGTCATCTTTTCCTTTTCTTCCGGTGGAAAGTTTAAGGAGATATGGATAACCTTTGTCTGCGCTCTTTCGTTGAGTTCCATCTGCCTTTCAAAGCGGTTGAGCTTATCATGAAAATTCATCTCACCCGGCAGCTTTAAAAAGTTCTGCGCATGGATCAGTTCCGCCTTTCCCTGCTGCACTTTTTTCTCGTTATAATTGAGTGTGCGTTTGATGCTTTTGGGTACGGTTATTTGTGCAACCATTGCTCATAAATTTTATTCAAAAGCACCCTTATTTCTTCTGTTTTCCGAAGCAGGTTTTTGCGGCTGGATTCAGAGAGCTCTGCCCACAATTTTATCTCCGGAATATGATCCAGTGTATGCAGCTTATGAACGGCCTGGTTGAAGTTATTTCCAACTGCTGAAAGCTCTTTTTTAATCGCATTTAAGGCTGACAGAATTTCATCTGCGGACTGGTTACGATGGGTAAATACCACCGGTTTTTTAAGCAGCACATTGCGCACGTATTGACTGAATTTTCTGCAAGTGGTCGCCTTATAAAAATTATAGATAGTGGTATATTCTTCAGGTTTTACCCGGATGGTTACCCAACGCTTTGGCGTTTTGTTTTCTTCTTTCATCACAAATTCTTTTACACGTTATAAAAT
>DAOLFI010000663.1:0-2915 GCA_035326385.1 Niabella sp. | reverse complement strand
CGGTTTAATCCTGCTTTCCTTGCCTTAAAAGAATTTGATCTAAAGCCTGTTTTTATTGAAGTGCATCGCCTGGCCCAGTTTAACCCCCGGGGCACAGAAGTGAGCGTGATTTTAGACCTGATGATACATGATATTGACATTATCCTGAGCCTGGTAAAAAGTGATGTGAAAAAAATATCTGCAAGTGGTGTAGCGGTAATGACGGATACGCCGGATATAGCCAATGTACGTATTGAGTTCGATAATGGCTGTGTGGCGAATCTTACTTCAAGCCGTATATCTATGAAAAAGATGCGGAAAATGAGGATCTTCCAGAAAGATGCTTATATCGGGATAGATTTTCTGGACAAAAAAACAGAAATTATCAAGCTCAAAGAGCCGCAGGATAAAGATGTATTTGCTTTTGATATAGCCACGCCTAACGGTAACAAAACTATTGCCATCGCTAATCCCGCCATTCCCCAGGTAAATGCTATCAAGCAGGAACTGGAGGAGTTTAAAGATGCGATCAATAATAATACGCAAACCGTAGTTTCGGAGATTGATGGTCTCAAAGCTATGGATGTGGCGCACCAGATACTGGCAAAGATTGGTAATGCAAGCATTGCCAGGTAAAGTGCTTTGTTAAGAGCCTGGCTGGCTGTGTACAGGCGCTTCCAGCAGTATCTGCTCCGCAACTTTCAGGTCCAGTGGTTGGGTGATTTTAATGTTCTGCTTTTCACCTTCCACTAATGATACCAGGAGGCCGAAAGCTTCCACCACGCTTGCCTCATCCGTAAACCAGTCTTTATAATCTATATTAAAAGCCGGCAGTAAGATCTTACTGTGAAAAACCTGCGGTGTTTGAATCAGTACTATTTTTTCCCGGTCTATGGCCTCGTTGCTGCCGTCTTCTTTAATAATACGCAAGCTATCGCTGCATTTGATGGCAGGTATGGCGCTGCCGGTTTCCAAAGCGGCCTCATAACAGCGATGGATAAGATCGGCAGTTAGGGTACATCTTACTGCATCGTGTACAAATACAATGGCTTCCTCTTCTATAAGGGATAAACCGTTTTTAACTGATTCGAACCTGGTGGCGCCACCCAGCGCTATCCTGATCCTGTCTTTTTCAAAATAAGCATCAATCACTTCACGACCCATATCCACATACTCTTCTGCAAGTACCAGCACGATCTGCATATCCTCATAAGCAGACAGAAATGTATGTAAAGTATAGTATAATACAGGTTTGTTATGGAGCATTAAGAATTGTTTGGGCAAATCGCTTCCCATTCTTTTACCGGAACCGCCGGCCACAATAATTGCAACTTTATTCATTTGCCAAATGTATCAATTTTTAACTATTCTATATTTGCTTATGAACTATCAGCAAACCCTGGATTATATGTATGCACGCCTGCCCATGTTTAGCCGCGTGGGTAGCGATGCTGTTAAAAGCGGCTTTGCTAATATCACCGCGCTCTGTGAAATATTGGAGAACCCTCATCAAAAAGGAAAATTTATACATGTGGCTGGTACTAACGGTAAAGGCTCTGTAAGCCATATGCTGGCCGCTGTACTTCATTCAGCAGGATATAAGACGGGGCTTTATACTTCTCCCCACCTGAAGGATTTCAGGGAACGGATAAAGATCAATGGTAAAATGATAGATGAAAGCAGGGTTGTTGATTTTATAGAAAAAATAAAGCCTTTAATAGAAAGTATACAGCCCAGCTTTTTTGAAATTACCGTTGCTATGGCCTTTGACCATTTTGTAGCAGAAGGCACTGATATAGCGATCATAGAAACCGGCCTGGGTGGCCGTTTGGACAGTACCAATATCATTAATCCTGTTTTGTCTGTAATTACAAATATTGGCTGGGATCATGTTCAGATATTAGGTGATACCCTTGAAAAAATTGCTGGGGAAAAGGCCGGGATCATTAAACCCCAGGTTCCGGTTATACTAGGTGAAAAAAAGGAAGCAACGGAAAGCGTTTTTATAGAGAAGGCAGCTACTGCCGGGAGCGCGCTGTTTTTTGCCGGGGACCATTACCATGTAGAGAACTGGATGTACGAAGATGAAATGCTTTTAGTTGAAGTGAGCGAGCAAGGCAAAACTGATCATAGAAAATACAGTTTGGATCTTACCGGGCAGTATCAGATCAAAAACCTGGTTACAGTACTGGAAAGCTGCCGTCAGCTGAGGGCTGCCGGTTATAATTTGCCGGAAGAGGCCATAGTGCAGGGGCTTAAGCATGTGAAAAAGCAAACCGGTTTACATGGTCGTTGGGAGACCATTCAGCATAATCCCAGGATAGTACTGGATGTGGCCCATAATGAAAGCGGCATGCAGGAACTGCTTAATCAGCTTGAGATATCAACTTATCACCAGCTGCATATTATTCTGGGAATGGTAAAGGATAAAGATGTGGATACGGTTCTGCATATGCTCCCCCTCAATGCTATTTATTATTTTACCAACGCGCATATACCCCGTGCTTTAGATGCTGCAGCACTAAAAGACAAAGCGGCATTGCGTGGTTTGAGCGGGCATGTTTTTGAAAATGTAAATATGGCCATAGCAGCAGCCAAATCCCATGCGCATAATGATGACCTGATACTGGTTTGTGGCAGCGTATTCCTGGTAGGGGAGGTAAAATGTTAAGTACGATGTTAGGTGTACGATGTACGATATGAAAGCGAAACGCTGAAAGCAAAAAGCCGAATACTGAAAGCCTCATGCTTCAAGCCTTATGCCTTCGGCCTTTACCAGTATCCGGCAGCATCAAGGTGGAACCTGAAACTTGAAACCTGGAACCGGAATCATATCAGCATACTACTCGCTTCTCAGAGAAAACTCCTGTTTAGATGCCTGTAAGGCAGGGAACCAGGAGGCAAGAAAGGATACGATCAGAACAGTAGCGCCCACC
>DAOLFI010000662.1:0-2920 GCA_035326385.1 Niabella sp. | reverse complement strand
GGACGCTAAAATTCAGTGGGATAAAAAGAACGGAGTTGTTATTAATAATAATCAAGTGCAACAGATGATAAAGGCCACTTACCGTAAACCATGGGTATTACCTAAAATTTAGAATAAATAAAGTAAAATATGAATTATTGTAAGTTGATAAGTCGTATGTTTTTTGCAGCTGTTGTTCACGCGGGCTTCTTACAGGCAGCTGCCCAGGAACAGGTACCTAAGCCACCTCGTATGACGCCGGAAATGACAGAATTCTGGGAGCCGCAGGTGCCTGTGGTCGTTCCCGGTAAAATAACAGCTAATGCTGCTATAACAGCCCCCTCAGATGCTACAGTGCTTTTTGATGGAAAAGATTTATCGGCCTGGACAGATAAAGATGGAAAACCAGCAAAATGGGAGGTGAAGAATGGTGTGTTCACAGTCAAAAAAGGAGCAGGGGATATTCAGACCCGTAAGTTGTTTGGCGACTTTCAGCTACATATAGAATGGATGGTGCCGGGTAATATTACCGGCAAGGGGCAAGCGCGGGGTAATAGTGGTATCTTTTTACAGGGGCGATATGAACTGCAGGTACTGGATAATTATAATAACAGGACCTACTCCAATGGTCAGGCAGGTAGTATTTACAAACAAACGCCCCCATTAAAAAATGCGTTGCGGCCGCCGGGGGAGTGGAACGTGTATGATATTATTTATACAGCTCCAAGATTTAAAGAGGATAAATCTTTGCTGTATCCCGCATGCGTTACCGTCATTCATAATGGAGTGGTGATACAGAATAACACAGAGATTAAAGGCCATACGCCTTATGCAGGATTACCCAAGTATTCTTATCATGGTAAAGGTCCCGTAAAACTACAGGACCATGGAGATCCTAGCGAGCCTATCAGTTATCGGAATATCTGGATAAGGGAAATATAATAAAAAGAAGCGAGTAAAAATTTCTTTTTTTGAAGATCCCAGATTCGTTTCTGGGCAGATAACTATGCTTTCTGAGTTTTTTTATGCCTATAAATACAGTGTTTACGGATATTTCCCCCTCTGTACCTTAACCACCTTCTTTCCACCATGCCGCAATGTCAGTCAGATCTGGTAGCCACTTTTGAGGCTCGGCGAAAAACAAACCGCATAACGTATTTACAAAAAGAATTAAAGGAGGTTTGGATGTGAAATGTAGCAAGTGCCGTTAATGAGAGTGGACTTAGTTACTTTTTGGAAAGACCTCGCACATGAAACAGGTGTCGCATGCCTAACTTCAGCATTATGTTCCTGAATAGACCATAAATCTATCAGTTATATCTCCGCCAATCGCTCCAAATCCTCCCAGAAATGGTTCGAAAAAACTCCAGTTAGGGGCACAAGGCCTTTTCAACGAAGTTGAAGAGGCCTTTTTATTTTGCAGCGTCAAAAGTGTGCTTTTGTAAGCGGAAAGATAAAAAGACCTCCACGCTGAAAGCGTGGTAAAGGTTTTGGATAAGCCCCTTGTAAGAGTATATGGATCATGGAATCATCCAGTCTCGGGCACAAGGCCTTTTCAACGAAGTTGGAGAGGCTTTTTTTTATATCAGGGAAATAATTCAAATATTATTTCATTAAACTTTCTGACAATATTTACCTGATTTTCGAGTTTCAACATAAGCTCTTAAAGTAAACCTTGCAAATCTGCCGGAGAATAGTTTATTGATTTAAGTACTTTATTATCAGTTTTTCTATAGACTAAGAATAACGTTCCTTCTTGCTTATAGTAAGAGTCGCAATCATTCTGTTTTTTATAAAATTCAACAGTTAGCTCCGCTTCTTCAATCGATTTGCAAGCCTTGCTCATATTTGATCTGTGCACTTCATCAAAGAGTTCTTTAAATTTATCGGAAAGCCCAAATTCCAGAATTGCACCAGATAAAACATATTGTAAATCGCAAAAAGCATCAGCAATTTCAATAATATTTTTATTTTCAATACCTTCCTGTAGTTCTTTTAATTCCTCGGCAAGTAGTTCAATCCTTAACTTGCATCTTTCCATTGCAGGTATTTGCGGCCCGTCTAATATAGGATGTTTAAAAGTAGAATGAAATTCAGCGACAGAGGTTAAAGGATTTGGTTCAATCATATTTTAAAATATATTAGGGCCAAAATACAATATAAATCTATTATTTAAAAAACTTTAGATATAGGAAGCATCTGTATTTGGAACCACTTCAAGTTTCATAGCAGCTATTCTTCGGGTGCTGACATCCGGATATGATCTTATTTCATTAAAGGAAAAACAAAAGGATTGGTATAAAGCAAGTCAAGTTTACAGCATCATTTTCACTATTCCCGATGAAGCACGGCACGCCCATACCATTGTCTGTCTTAAAAATCTCCCTTTACATAAGGGAAATTATTTTTTAACTCTTTTTCAATTGAAAAAAAATCGACATTCCCGTAAGCTTTATCCGTAAAGAGATCTATGTCTACAGATTCTCTGTGACTCTAATTGCAGTGAAAGCGGTGTACCACCCACCAGTCTGAATTGTCTCAGTGACCCAAAGTCATTATCTTATTGGGAGATTCCCAAAGCAAAGGGGAAACTGTATTTTGAAATAGTTTCATATCAGACCGGTTCTGCTATTTTCTTGAAAGGAAAGCAAGAAAGAATATTTGGTGGAACGTATTTCTTTGGCTACTGCGTCTTTACTGTAAAAGATGATCATTGTTTCAATTTCCTTTTTGTTGCCATGCTCAAGATTTCTTTTAATGATAGCCCGCCTGTTTTTTGCCAATCAAGTTTCTGGATATCGGTATCCCAAAAAGGGCTTTTTAAACCGGGTTAAATCGGAAGTTGCTTTTTCTCTTCTTCTGCTGCTTTCCGTTACAGTTAATCGGTGTTGAGAAAATGACTTATCTTCCATTGGTTAAGACAAATTACTGCAATTATTGT
>DAOLFI010000661.1:0-2930 GCA_035326385.1 Niabella sp. | reverse complement strand
CTGTTCTACGCCATAATCACGCGGCCGTTTGACGATATTGATCTTTTTTATATTGGCATTATTAGTTTCAGGAAGGAGTTTAAAGAAAAGCAGCATTTTAGCGTAAGGGTTTAAACTTAAGATGTTGGTGAAAACACCAACATTGGCGGTCGCTGTTGCGGGTGTTATCACCTGCAACTACACTGAAGAGGTTTGAATACTTAATATATTATTTTCTATCCCACTGTTCCGTTTTTACTATTTATCTGCGTCTTACAGTAGTAATATTTATTAAAACTGTATACATGAGACCTGATGCCGCCACACTGCTGCTGTCAATTACCGGGATTACGGGCGTATTGCTTTTCATTTTCACGTTAAACGGCTGTTTTAAAGATAAAATGGAAACAACCCGGCGGTTTGCCCTTTACACACCCGAATACAAAACCGTAAGCGAGGTGCGGAAAAACCTCATGATTGTTGCACCAAAGGAAAATCAGTATCCTGGGAAGATTTATATAAAGGGAAATTATATTCTCCTGGGCGAAATCCACAGGGGCATTCATATAATTGATAATAGCAATCCTTCTTCACCCCCAAATATCGGCTATATCGAAATTCCTTACAATGTTGATATGGCAGTAAAAAATAATACGCTTTAAAAAGGCTTGCCTTAAAAGTAGGTCTTGAGTTTTAAGAAATAGTTTGTCCTACAGTGGGAAGGTAAGTATGATTGCATTTACCTTTTATTTACATTTGTCCTGTGCAAATTCCTCAGCCATTAATCAATTCTTTACAGGATCTTGAAGGCTTTAATGAAGCAGCTTTCAGGCAGGTGCATGAAAGAGGAAAGTCAATAACTTCTATTCGTGTCAATCCAAAAAAAATAATCGCTTCAGCGCAAGCCCCCTCCTTTGTCCGGGAGGCCTCCCTTGGAGGAAGGGAATGGGGGGAGGCCGTTCCCTGGTCTTCGTCCGGATATTATTTATCACAACGCCCGTCTTTTACATTCGACCCCCTGTTTCATGCCGGCTGCTATTATGTACAGGAAGCCAGCAGCATGTTCCTGGAGCAGGCATTAAAACAAACGGTTGATCTTTCAAAACCATTAAAAGTGCTGGACCTGTGCGCCGCCCCGGGTGGAAAATCCACACACCTGCAATCATTACTTTCGAAAGATAGTTTATTGGTAAGTAATGAAGTTATAAGGCAGCGTGTTAATATCTTAAAAGACAATATTGTTAAATGGGGATGCAGCAATGTTGTGGTTACCCATAACGATCCAAAAGATTTTGCCCGGCTTAAAGGCTATTTTGATGTGATTGTAGTGGATGCGCCATGTAGCGGAAGCGGATTGTTCAGAAGAGATGCCGAAGCTATCAATGAGTGGAGCGAAAATAACGTGGTGCTTTGCAGTCAGCGCCAGCAAAGGATCTTAGCTGATGTGTTGCCGGGATTAAAAGAAGATGGTGTGCTGATCTATTCAACCTGCTCTTATTCGCCGCAGGAGGATGAAGAAATCATTGACTGGCTTACGAATGAATTTCAAACTTCAAATTTCAAATTACAAATAGATAGTGCCTGGAATATTACAGAAGTTACAACGCCACTTCAAAATTACGGCTATCGCTTCTGGCCTCATCTTGTAAAAGGGGAAGGCTTTTTTCTGGCCGCATTCCGTAATAATGAAGGAGCAACCTATAAAGCTAAAAACCGGGCTATAACCAAACCGGCAACCAAACCGCTATCCGCTATAATTAAAAAATGGGCAAATATGGAGGAGCATGAGCTGATCAACGTCAATAACAAAGTGTACGGCTGGCCCCGGCTGCTGTTTAACGATTTTGATCAGCTGCTGCAAAATCTCAGGATTATTTATTCCGGAGTTTTATTGGGCGAGGTAGCACATCAGAAATTTATTCCGGATCATGCACTGGCAATGAGCCCGCTTGTTAATAAAGAGCTGCCCAGGGCAGAGGTTGATATTGATAAGGCCGTTGCTTATCTGCAGAAAAATAATATAGAACTGCCGGGTACAGCCACCGGCTGGGCGCTTATAACCTGTTATCATCATATCCTGGGCTGGGCCAATGTTTTACCCAATCGGATCAATAATTATTACCCCAGGGAGTTAAGGATCCTCAAGGACAGGCCCTGAAAACAGAGGAGGAGTACTATTTTTACGCTTCCACAGCTTCCTCCACCATCAAATGGCTATACGCCTCATTTAAAAAGTTCGGAATCAGGGTTTTATTGGTCCAGTGAATTTTATCAGGGTCGTCCAGGTGCTCCAGCATGCTTTGCAGCTTGGCTTCACCGTGGTTCTTTATAACGGTATCGCGTCTTTCCTGGTCCTGAAAGTGCCGGCTCATACCCACAGCATCGGCTTCCGGGTGAAATTGTGTACCGAAAATATAATTACTGAAACGGATACCCATCACAGCACGCTCGTAGGGTACATGCGGACGTTCTTTCTCAATACAGGTAATATAAGCCCCCATATCAAGTAACAGCTCCAGGTTAGGCTGTATCAGCTGAAAATCCCGGCTGTCCACAGCATAAAAAGGATCTTTAAGGCGCCGGAAAACAGGGTCTTCTATAGCATCGGGTAAAATGTGTATGGGAAATGTGCCGAAAGAGGTAGACCGCCTTTTGCAGATCAGCCCGGCATTGAAATGCCTGCATGCCAGCTGAAAAGAATGGCATATAAGGAATACATATTTCTTTACCTGGTTAGAAGGGTTATCATTCCACCTCAGGATATCTGCAAACCACTTGTTCCAGCTGATATCCCAATCGTCAAAGCGCGTGCTCAAAGGATCGCCCGGTCCGCCGCTGGATACATAGATATCATAGGAAGTATCAGGTATCTCATTTTTTACCCTTACGTCAAATACGTCGTATAAAATATCGTACTCTTTTTCAGTGGCCCACCTGTGCACAATTTCATT
>DAOLFI010000660.1:0-2934 GCA_035326385.1 Niabella sp. | reverse complement strand
TATACATTTATCCCTCCATCATAGGTACCTACCCAAAGTCTTCCTTTGCTGTCTTCCAGCAAATTGCTTACGGCATTGCTGCTGATGGAAGTAGTATCCTGCGGATCATTTGTAAAAACTTTGAAGCTGTATCCATCATACCGGTTAAGCCCGCCCTTGGTGGCTATCCATATAAATCCTTCTTTATCCTGCAGCATATCATTGATCATCCCCTGCGACAGCCCCTGGGCGGTAGAAAAAAGTTCATAACCGGCGCCTGGCTGTGCTGAAACCATCTGCCTGTAAAAACACAGAATAAGCAGAAAAAAGATGAGGATATTGCGGCGTTTTGGCATCCATATAAAGGTACTTCCTTTAACACGTATTAACCTTACCCAACAAGGAACTTTTATATATGAATTTACAAAAGGCTGAATTTATCCTGCCGCTGCACAATTTGTCCTGATAAAAAACCAAAGCATGGGCATAAATGATAAAAAATTACTCACAAAAAGCCCGCTCTTAACAGAACTTTGAATACCATTAACCCACCCAGCAACACCGGATACATATAAGATCAATGAGAAAAACATTCATCTTTTTATTTCTGAATTTCTTTTAAAACTACAAAAATGAAAAAAACAGTACTGCTTCTTGCACTTGCCCTTCCCGGCATCTTAACCGCTTCGGCCCAGAAAAAAACGAACGGAACGGTATATATAGAACACCCTGCTATCAATGTGGTAACCGCTTTTGAAAAAGCAACGGTACAGGGCGACTCGGCAAAAATTGCCGGTTTTTTAACCGATGACTTTAAATCTTACAATGGCACTACTGCCGACCTGGCTCTTCCATCGGCCGACAAAAAGGCTTATTTAAATACTATTCTTCATTACAGCAGGGATCTGGATTATTTTGCCATAGAAACGCTCCCCGGCTCTTACCCCGATGCTCTTGAATATACAAAAGACAACAAGAATGGGGATATAGTGGTTCAAAACTGGATACTCCTGAAAGGGGTACATAAAACCACCGGTGTAAAATTAGATGCTGCTGCACAGCGCATTTACTATGTAACCAGAGACAGCAAGATCAAAAGAATTATCAACTACAGTAACAGCAGGGTAATTGATGAAATCTTTGCCAGCTTCGCCAACCGCACCAACGGGAAGATTTACAATCATCATGATAATATCAATACAGTACGTAAGGCCATCTATGCCTGGGAAAAGGGAGATATTGATCAGTACCTGAGCTACTACAGTGATGATGTGCAGTTTTATGACATTAACAGTGAATGGGGGAAAACCCGTACCAAAGCGGAGGAAAAGGCCAATATTCAGCAATTCATGAGCCATTTTGAGATCAAGAGTATAGATATGATCGGCTACCCCGATTATCTGGAATACGAAATGGACAATGGCCGTGAAGTGCTCTCATGGTGGAAATTTAACCTGATAAGGAAATCGGATAAAAAAGCTATTGCCCTGCCAATGCACCTTAGTATGGGCTTTGATGAAAACGGGAAGATCATTTCTGAATCCGCGTATTACAGCCAATCGTTATTGAGCAAAAAATAACAGCATACCTGTAAAGTTTCCTGTCATGGTGGACAAATAAAAACATTATAGGTTCATATTAACTTTCTCATGTAAAACAACGGAGGAGGTATTCTTATCTCTTCCTTTTTGAATCACGAACCAAAAACAGGAAAAATGAAAAAAGCAGGTATTATTGGAGGTTAGGTTTTTATAGGAAGTTACAACACAAATTTTTCACTATTTTATACTGTTTTCATTAATACTTAATTTCGATATACTTTAATTTTAAAAAAACAAAATGATGAAATGGACTAAAATTAACTTCGCTTACCTGTTGGCTGCTTTTGTGGCGCTTTCTATTTTTTTTATTGCCTGTAATGGAAATGAAGCCGAAAAACAGGAAGCTACCGGAACAGAAGAAGCAGTGCCTCCGACTCCGGATACGCTTAATATCCAGGAAAACGCGGCAGACACCATTAAGATTGACAGCAGCAGAACAGAACAAAATCCGCCGGCAATCAGGCGCCCATCCTCTGTCAATTGATGAGGGTCAGCTAAAGAACGTTTACGCTTCTGCGACTCCTTCTTCTTTCTGATTTCCAGGAATTGCAGCGCTGTCTTCTTCTGATGGCATTGCCTCAGGAGGTTTTGCAGTCTCATTCCCCGTATCGGTTGGGATATTGGTATCTTCCGGAGAAGGTGTCAATTGCTTTTCTTCTGCATTAGCCATTACTTCTTCAGGTTGGGTTTCCTGCGTATCAGGCAGCCATTGTTCTTCTGCATTGGCTTTTTGTTTCCGGCTCTTTGCTTCTTCATAATTAGTAGCAAGGCGTTTGATAAACCAGTGTTCAATTCTGTGATGTGCAGGAACCATCAGCGCAGCGATACATACAAACATTATGATCTCTAACAAGGGCGAGTGGTGCGTAACATCGGCAACCCAGGGATGCAGGAACAGGGTTAAATACTCAAACAATAGGAGCAGCGATAGGATCCCGAAAAAATGAATAACTCTCCTGTTCACTTTTCGCCGGCTTATAAATATGCTGAAGAAAAAGAAAAAAGGAATAGCAATGCCTATAGCCAATAACTGAAGCCGCTGACGGTATTCTTCTTTTTCCCTGGCCCGCAGGGCTGCCAGTTCGTTCTGTCGCAGCTGCTCCTGTATACTGAGGCTTTCCAATTGTTTTATTTTTGCTATTCCCTGTAATGAATCTTTCAGTGTCACCATAATAGTCTGATAGTGAAACGCGCTGTCGAAGTTCTTTCTTTCTTTATAAAAGTCAGACAGGAATTTACCCGATGCCAGTGCATTGGACAGTAACCCATTGCTGTAAGATATATTGTAAGCAAGCAACGCAAAGTATTTTGCTGAGTCCTGCAACCCTTTTTGCTGATAAGCTGCTGCCAGTCC
>DAOLFI010000659.1:0-2943 GCA_035326385.1 Niabella sp. | reverse complement strand
TAACACAATGCACAGGTCAGTCCAACACATTGCTACGCTACAGACCTGCGCAAGATGAGTCCTCTGGACCTTCGGGCCCGGCCAGTGTATCTCCGTTATTTACCGATGAAACAAATAAGTAACATCAATGCACAGGTCAGTCCAACACACTGCTACGCTACAGACCTGCACAAGATGGGCCTACCATTTCATCTTTTCTCTTAAACCGTTTATTTGTGCTACATGATGCCTGCCATGCCAGGCATATAATTGAAGGAAATACCAGAGCGATAGTTCTTTTTGCATCTCAGGATGATAGGCGCTGCGTTCCCAGTCCTCATCACATAAATCCTTTATAGCCTCATACCAGCGCATGTGCAGGGCATATAACAATGTTATCGAAATATTTACGGGCAATGACCTTACATCATCCAGATGAGCCCATAATTTTTCATCATAAGGTTTTATAGTTGGCACATTCTCAGTTAAGCACAGCTTAAACCTTATATAAGCATTTATATGGCTATCAGCTACATGATGCACCAACTGGTGTACTGTCCACCCGCCTTCACGGTAGGGTGTATGCAAACAGGTTTCATCCAGATTGGTAATAGCTGCTTCCAGCGCATTGGGCAGGAAACGGATATCAGCCAAAGCACTTTCTTTTTCTGCTGCAGAAAATTCCCTCCATTCCAATTTCCCGATGGGATATTGGTTTTCTATTTCCATAAATATATACTGTTTACCGGTTTACCTTCAGCAGCTCTACCTCAAATAAAAGGGTAGCTCCTCCGGGAATATCGGCGCCAGCCCCCCTGTCTCCATAAGCCAGGTCTGCGGGTATCCATAATCTCCAGTGACTGCCTTCCTTCATTAAAGGAATAGCTACCTGCCATCCCTTGATCAATTGCGTAAGCCGTGCTGTAAATGGCTGGTTTCTTTTAAAAGAGCTGTCAAATTCTTTACCATTCAATAAAGCGCCCTTGTAATGTGCTGTTATAGAATCAGACAATACCGGCTGAACGCCCGTGCCTTCCTTTATTACCTCATATTGTATGCCGCCTTCCAGTTCGTGTATACCTTCCTTGTTTTTATTAGCCTCTAAAAATTCGCGGCCTTCCTGCTTTTGTTGTTCTATTTTTTCATTCATCGCTGCTCTGAGTTTTTGTTGTAAATCCATTATTAAAAATTAAAATTACTGTTCTCTTAATGATTTTCCCGTAAGATGAATAAAAACATCTTCAAGATTTGCCTTCTTTACTTCCCGTGGCCTTTCAAACCCTGATGCTACCAAATGGTCAACCAGGTTATCCGGAGTATCGAGGGCCACAATATTGCCTGAATCTATAATAGCGATCCTGTTACATAAATACTCCGCCTCGTCCATATAATGCGTGGTTATAATAATAGTCGTGCCCCGGGCATTGATCTCTTTTATCAGCTCCCACAAATTACGGCGTGCCTGCGGATCAAGGCCGGTTGTAGGCTCATCCAAAAAAATAACCCTGGGCTTATTGATCAAAGTAGTTGCTACAGAAAAGCGCTGTTTCTGTCCGCCGCTCAGCTCTTTAAATTTTGCTTTGGCTTTTTCTTCCAGGTTTACGGAACGGAGCAACTCCATACCATCCACCTCTTCATTATATAAGCCGGCAAACAGATCTATCAGCTGCAGCAGGTTGAGGCCGGGATAATAGCTGCTGGCCTGTAACTGCACACCAATAAGGCTCTTGATCTTATCAGGGTTACGATCTAAATCATAACCGGCAACAGTAACGGCGCCGCTGGTTTTTTTACGCAGGGTTTCTATAATCTCCAGCGTAGTAGACTTACCCGCGCCATTAGGCCCCAGCAAACCGAAAATCTCATTTTCATACACTTCAAATGAAATACCTTTTACCGCATTAAAATCACCATAGTTCTTTACCAGCTCTTTCACCGAGATGATCGTATTAGCCATGCGTTAAAACTACGAATAAAACGTGAACGGATATAATTACACTCAATATTTCGGTTGTAAAACGACTCTTTTGAGAAAAACATCGACATTTGCACTTCTTAAAAAAGATCAGGATGATAAAGGTATTTAAGTTTGGAGGCGCATCGGTAAACAATGCAGAGCGGGTTAAAAATGTTGCAGATATCCTGCAGCAATATAAAAACGAGAAACTGCTGGTTGTAATTTCTGCTATGGGTAAAACTACCAATGCACTGGAAAAGGTAGCAGAAGCTTTTTACAGTAATAAAAAGGACGATGCCCTGCGGCTTTTTGAGCAGGTGAAGCAACAGCACCTGACCACTGCAAAATATTTGCTGGTTACCAGCTACCTTGCTTGTGAAGCGCGAATGAGGGATTTCTTTACTGAAGTGGAATGGCTGCTGCACGATCAGCCTGTACGTGAATATGATTATTATTACGACCAGATTGTGTGTGCCGGTGAATTATTATCCACAGCCATTGTAAGCTACTACCTGAACGAAGTGGGCATCAATAACGAATGGCTGGATGTACGTGATGTGATCAGGACCGATGATAACTTCAGGGATGGGAATATTAGCTGGGACTTCACCCGGCATAAAACAGATGAGTTGATAAAACCCTTACTGGATAAGGGTGTGATCGCCATAACCCAGGGGTTTATTGGCGCTACCGATGAAAACGAAAGCACTACGCTGGGAAGGGAGGGCAGCGACTATACGGCCGCGGTGTTTTCGAATATGCTGGATGCAGAAAGCCTCACTATATGGAAAGATGTGGAAAGCGTAATGAATGCCGACCCCAGGGAAATTGCAGATGCCAGACCATTGCATGAGCTGAGCTATGCAGAAGTAATTGAAATGGCCTATTATGGCGCCCAGGTCATTCACCCTAAAACTATAAAACCTTTACAGAACAAAAACATACCGCTTTATGTAAAATGCTTCCTGGATGCGGCTTTACCCGGAACTATTATTCATAATAATAGT
>DAOLFI010000658.1:0-2949 GCA_035326385.1 Niabella sp. | reverse complement strand
GAAATAGCTACCGAAGGAGAGCGGGTGCATATCCGGGAGCAAATAAAAAAATGCGAAAAGAAATAGCAGTGTAAGCGAGTCCCCTGCCATTGAACTACAGTTGAAGTGTGTTCCGATAGCTATCGGAACAAGATAGCTGATAGCAGCACTGGTGCCGGGAAAAAATTATTCGCTGTACTTGTACCCCACTCCTCTTACAGAATGGAAATATTTGGGGTTGCGGCTGTCCTTTTCAAAGTATTTCCTGAAATTAAGAATAAAGTTATCTATGGTCCTTGTGGTAGGGTACACATTATATCCCCATACATACTGCAGTATTTTTTCGCGGGGAACCACTTCGTTCTTGTTTTCTATCAGCAGTTTCAGCAACATCGCTTCTTTTTTGCTCAGTTGCACTTTTCCCGCATACTTGGTACTGGCCTCCTGTGCTTTAAAATCTATCACATTCCCACCAAAAGAATAAGAGTTTCCCAAAGTGCTTTTATCCTGTAGCTTCAGATTTTTTTCGATGAGCTTATGAACGCGGATCAACAGCTCTTCCAGGTTAAAAGGCTTGGTCAGGTAATCATCGGCGCCTTTCTTAAGTCCCAGCACCTTATCTGCGCTGGTATTTTTTGCGCTAAGCATTAAAATAGGCACTTCGTTATTGCTGATGCGGATGGTTTCAGCAACAGCAATGCCATCTACTTCGGGCAGCATTACATCCAGGATAATAAGGTCGAAGTATTCGTTCTTAACGGCTTTAATTGCTTCGTTACCATCGTAGGCGGAGGTAATTTGGTAGCCTTCCAGCTCAAGGTTTAATTTCAGTGCCTCATGAAGATTTTCTTCATCTTCTACCAATAAAATATTTGCGGGTCGTTCTTCCATTCCAGTACAGGGTTCTTCTTTTTAGATAATGTCAGATGTAAAACCTGACGGCAAAAATACTTCCCTTTGGATTGTTATTTGTCATTGAAATGTCTGCATTATGATCTTTTGCAATCTTACGGCAAAGATATAACCCCAGCCCGGTTCCTTTCTTTTTACGCGTAGCTTCGTTTCCTACCCTGTAAAACTTGGAATATATCTTCTTTCTTTCTTCTTCGGGTATACCAGGGCCTTCGTCCAGCACCTGCATAGTAGCTTCTTCTTCATTGTTTCTCTTTAAAGTTACCATTACGGCATCTCCTTTCTCTGAATACTTAAGGGCGTTTTCAAGCAGGTTATTGATCAGGATCTCTAACAGCAGCGAATCCCCTTCAATATCTATCCCCGGCTCAATATCATTGGTGATGGTCCTTTCAGAGAAGCGTTGTGAAAAATCGGAAACGCGGTCCTTTAATAAATTTGAGAAATCGAGCTCTTCTTTATTGATCTTATACCATTTTGCTTCCAGCTGCGATGACAGGAGGATGTTATTGGTCAGAAAGTCAAGCCTTTTGGTTTCTTCAAGCGATGTCTGGATAAGCTTTTTTTGTCTTTGTTCGTCAAGATGCTGGTGCTTTAGTAATGTTTCAAGGTTTAGTTTGGAAATAGCGATTGGCGTCTTAAGCTCATGAGTAACAGCCATCATAAAATTTTGCTGCTGTTCCTGAACCTGCTTTTGTTGCTTCATAGAACGATGTACCAGCATTGCCCCTAAAATGATGAGTCCTAAAAAAACAACCCCCTCGCCTCCGTACTTTATAGTATTGCTATGATAGTCCTCCTTTATCTTCTTTAACTCTGCCTGGTATGCTACAGGGTTCTTTTGCTGGTCGATGGTAGTGTTAAGATGATTTAACTGGTAGCTATACATTTCTTTGCTCTGCTTTTCCAGCGAAATAAACCACCACACAAGCGCTGCAATTATATAGATAAGCAGCAACCAAAACTTTACAGTAGTCTTTTTTAAGCGGGCTTTAAGTTTTTGTTCCATGCTTAACAGGTATTATTGATTCAGTGCAATGCCAACATTCAAAATATGGTGGAGAGAAGCTTCTTTCATTGCCTGCTGCAACACAAAACGGTACTCACCGGGGGATAGCATTACCGGAGGGGTAATTTTTATCCTGGTGTAATATATGTCATCCATTGGCTGACCATTCCAGTTGCCTGCGCTGTCGGTCAGAGGAGCAATGATGCGCATAGAGCTGATTGTTTTTTTCGTACTATCCTGTATTAACACCCTCACCAGCAATTTATTATACGGAAACTGCTGGGTGTGCCTTACAACAAAATATAACTGGTGCTCAGTACTATCAGTTATCCTGAAGCGTATCACCGCATTCTGGTTTTTTTTCCATGTATGCTCCGGCAGGTCAACCTGCTTTTCATACACGTTAACCTGTTTACAGGAAACCAGGGTATAACCAATTAAAATAAATAGTAAAAAATAACGCACACCTACATTTTTGCTGCAAAAGTAAGTGAAGTTGCAGTGAGTTTTACAGTACGTTCAATACCTGCTCTTTTGCTTTTTCCAGCTCATCTTTCATCATTACTACAATTTTTTGTATAGCAGCATCATAGGCTTTGGAGCCGGTAGTGTTTATTTCACGGCCTACTTCCTGGAGGATAAAGGAAAGCTTTTTCCCTTTGGAATTCCCTTTTTCGTTCAGCACTTCTATGAAGTAATTACAATGATTGTCCAGCCTCACCATTTCTTCAGTTATATCCATCTTCTCTATATAATAGATCAGTTCCTGCTCCAGCCTGTTTACATCATAATTATCCTTTCCCACTTTTTCTTCCAGCAACTTTTCCAGACCTTCCCTCATCATTTCCTGTCTTTGTACATCAAGCGGCTCTATTTCTTTTTGCAGGCTAACAATATTACCAATCCGTTTTTGCAGCTCTTCTTTTAAGATCTTTCCCTCATCCTCCCTGTGCTTGTTCAAATCGCTGATGGCTTCACCTATCAGTACCTTTAATTGTTCCCAGTCATCATCTGTAAGCGTTTCGCTGCTGGGCGTTATTACCTCAGGA
>DAOLFI010000657.1:0-2955 GCA_035326385.1 Niabella sp. | reverse complement strand
ATTTCAGCAACACAAAAAGAGGCTTATATAGCGCCCACAAAAAGGGTGTCGGGTTATAATGAATTGTTATTGCATGCAGTTTTTGGAAAGGGAGAGCTGCTGTATTCCATCCGCGTTTATGATGAATGTCCCGGCTGGGAATGGAAAGTGGCTATGAAAGGAGATATGATACCCGGTTTTGTTCAAAAGATACAGCAGGAACAACAGGGTGCCATTGAAACAGCTTCTTTATTAAATAATCAGCTGCTGCATTATTTTAATTTGCCTTTGGTTTCGCCGCATTATAAAATAAAAGCAGCAGCTTTCAGGGCAGCAACAGATCATAACAATGATCTCGTCCATATACAGGAAGGATTGCCTTATGCTAAAGCCCGGTTTTATACTGCTAATGTAATTACAGCTTCCGATGCTGTATCAAAGGAAACGGACCTTATTGTAAAAATGGCTCCTGTTGGCAATGCGCAGTCTGGTTATTATGGATTTGATTTCGGAACACAGTTTAAGGGGATCAGTGTTTTTTCAACGGGTTATGATACTACTTATACGCTTCATAGGAATCAGTGGCAAACCTCATATCCTTTGTATGTATTAAGATATGCCGGATCAGAGGCAGCAGCTTTGTTTTATTATAAACAATATGAGCTCTCCGTACACAAATATCTCCCTGAGTATGACAATACGTTTACAATGAACACCTGGGGAAACCGGAACAGGGATAGCCGTATCAATGAATCTTTTATTCTGAAGGAGCTGGATGCTGCAGCAAAACTGGGCATTACCCATTACCAGATAGATGATGGCTGGCAGCAGGGCCTTTCACAGAACTCATCCTTAAAGGCCGGTACGCTTTGGGATGACTGGTCTGCAACTGACTGGAAGATCCATACAACCCGCTTTCCCGGAGGTTTTGAAAACATAAGTAAAAAAGCCGGACAAAAAAATATCAGCCTGGGGCTATGGTTCAATCCTTCTAAAAAAAATAACTATCAGAACTGGCAGCGGGACCGGGATATACTTACTGCGTTATACAGGAACCATCATATAAAGTGGATAAAGATTGATGGCGTTGAAATAGGAAATAAAACCGCGGAAGAAAGTGTTTATAACATGCTGAGCCAGGCATCTGCACAGGCAGATAGCCAGCTGCAGTTTAATATGGATGTAACGGCAGGAAAAAGAGGCGGATATTTCTGTCTTAACAGGCTGGGAAATATTTTCCTGGGGAACCGGTACACGGATTGGGGTAATTTCTATCCGCATCTGGCTTTAAGAAATGCCTGGCAATTGTCTTACTATACACCATTACAGCGTTACCAGGTAGAGTGGCTGGATAAATGGCGAAATGATAAAATGTATGGAGCTCATGATATTGTAAAGCCTTCCAAAGTTCCGTTCGATTACCAGTTTGCCCTTACCATGATGGCGCAGCCGCTGGCGTGGATGGAAGCCACTGCTTTACCACCGGAAGCATTTTCTGTAAAGGCTTTAATTGATGCCTGGAAGAAAGAGAGAAATAGCATGGCAACAGGGATCATACATCCTGTGGGTGAAATGCCGGATGGTTTTAGTTTTACAGGTTTTGTTTCATATACCAAAGATCGCTTATACGTACTGTTTTTCAGAGAAGCGGCAGGAGCGGATCAATATACTTATCAGCTTCCGTTTGTAAAGAAAAAATTAACCGGCTTTAAAAAGATCTGGGGAGATGGGCAGCTGCAAAATGTATCAGGGAATAAAGTTACGGTGCAATTCCCGCACTCTTTCCGGTTTTTGTGGGGTTATTTTGAAATGGATTAAATTTAAAACGGCAGAAATGATAAGTTATTTCGCCTTCCTGTTCCCCACTTATTAAAATATCAATCCCGGATTCTTAGTTTTGAGAGATGTAGCTATTTTTGATAGTATTACAGATTAAATCACTGTTATTACTTCAAACTTGTATCTATGGGCCTTCTCAAAAAACCTTTTATAACCTGTTATAACTCCTTTTCCTATATGATGAAATTAAAACCAGTATTATCCCTGCTGTTAATTTGCTCCTTTGTAGGCGTAGCCGCACAAAAACCTGTAACAAGCCATGTGGTTACACACAACCGTGCTACTATTATCTGTGATCCTTCTAAAGGCGAAAACCCATACCCGGCCTGGGGTGTTTTTCCTGCAGGTAATTACCCCGTACGTAAAATAACCATGCATGTTACTTTGGGAAGTCCTGATCACCTGAATACTGCGCATTGGGACTACCTGGATCATATTGTATTGCGCCGCAAAGGCGGAGCAAACGGTACGGAGCTTAACTATGAGTTAGGCAGGATGCTTACTCCTTATGGCAGTATTTATAATAAAGGCTGGAACTGGAAATGGCAGGGAGGTGTTACGGATTTTGCACCTTACCTGCGCGATAGCGTAGAAGTCGTTTATATACATTCCGGTTATGAGGATAATACGGTAGGCTGGGCGCTTACCATAGATTTTGAAGTTTTGTCCGGACCGGCTGTTGTTGCTCCGCTTGGCATGGTCCCGCTCTGGAATAAGGGGTATAAATATGGCGACCCTAACGAGAAGATTGAAGAGCATCTTTTACCGGTAGGTTATGAGTCTGTAGCCGGCGCCGCTCTTAGTCGTATACGTATTCAGCATACGGGACATGGAATGGACAGGCCGCGCGGCTGCAGTGAGTTTTGCAACCGGTGGAGAGCAATAAAGCTGGACGGAAAATTGGTTGACCGGCGTGATATGTGGAAAGACTGTGGTAATAATTCCCTGTATCCGCAGGGAGGTACCTGGATATATGATCGTGCTTACTGGTGTCCGGGTGACCTGCAGCAGCCTGATGTGATAGATGTATTCACAAAACCCGGCAGTCATGAGGTATCCCTGCAAATGGAACCCTATACAGCCACCGCCAATATACAGGCGGTTTGAAAAATTTCAGCCCATTTTTTTCAATATACC
>DAOLFI010000656.1:0-2955 GCA_035326385.1 Niabella sp. | reverse complement strand
TAATATCAAAGGATTTCCAGTCTTTATTGATATCCCCTTCAGCAATGATCTTTCCTTCACCGATCAGGGTTTTAATACGCCACATTAAAAATACATCTCCTGTTTTGACCTTCATTCTATGAAGTGTATTCTGTAATACCCTTGTAGCTTTTTGCCAATCTCCGGTTATGTTTTTTAATATTTCCATATCATAGAAATCAGCCTCTTTACTTACAATTTTTTTGCCGCCTTCCAAAATACGCACCATTGCGTTTTCCTGCGTCAGCTTGTACCACTCATCAGGGTCTACTTCAAACTCGCTTAATGTAACAGGCCTTGCCAGCTTTTTGGCCTTGAGAAATTCAGAAGGCTGGATCTCACTCAGACATGAAGGATAAAATATCTGCCCTTTTTCATTAATAAAAGGCAGATTGTTCATATATAAAACCATTACCCTTCCCTGGAACTCACACAGTTGTGGCATCAGCCAATAGTATCCGCAAACATCATGTTGATTTTGCCCCATCCATATCCAGGCTTCTTCCTGTTCATTTTCCTGCAAATGCTTTATAAGGTTATGAACCGTTAATTTATCATCGACCAGGTCCGTATATTCTTTATATGGGGAGTTTTCCAGCAATTGCCTCCACCAGTCGCGGCGCTGCTGATAGCCTTCTGTTTCATAAATATCTGCAACAGGACCTACTGCATAATCATCTTTAACCTGGATCATTTCCCCGGCCAGGGTTTCATCCAGCTCCTGCACTTTCTGCATCAGCCCTATTTCTGCTTCATTAAAAACTATATGTATCATTTTGTAATTAATAATTTAGCAATTAATAATACCTGCTACTCGCCCTTTAATGTGTTAAGAATAGCTGTTAATATTTTTAATAACTCTTCACAATCACTAATCAAAGAATCGCGATATTCTTATCCAAAATTTCCGAATCTTTTAATAACCTTAACCAATAATCCTGTTTCTCCTGATTCCCTGTAAGCTATTTCCAGTTTATACCTGAAATCCCTTCGGGAAGAACCTCCTATAGCTTCTTCAATATTGGCTCTTATTTAAATGCCGCTATTTAAGATCTGAGAGCACAGCCCCAGGTCTATTTTATCAGATGTAAATAAAGCTTTACAATTCTCAATGCAAAAGCGTAGCTTTTATCTGCAATAAGATTGTTCTCCTTCATCGCAACAATTATTAATTATTAACCTTAATTACTGATTGCCTCCTCAAGCTCCTCCTCCTTATCAATCTCCACTACCAGGTTATTAATAATGAACTCCTGGCGCTCCATGGTATTCTTACCCATATAATATTCCAGCAATTGCTGAATGTGATCCCCATGTTCTACTCTCATCAAAGCCTTACGCATATCCGGCCCGATAAATTGTGCAAACTCGTCCGGACTTATTTCACCCAACCCTTTAAAGCGTGTAACTTCAGGCTTTCCGGATAATTTTTTAATCGCTGCTTTCTTCTGTGCTTCACTATAACAGTAAATAGTTTCTTTTTTATCACGAACACGGAACAAAGGCGTTTCCAGCACATACACTTTTTCCTGCTTCACCAGGTCAGGGAAAAACTGCAGGAAGAAGGTCATGATCAGCAAGCGGATGTGCATACCATCCACATCAGCATCGGTTGCAATTACAATATTATTAAAGCGTAGCCCTTCCATCCCATCTTCTATATTCAGGGCATGTTGTAACAGGTTAAACTCTTCATTCTCATACACTACTTTTTTGGTAAGCCCGAAACTGTTCAATGGCTTACCACGCAGGCTAAATACCGCCTGCGTTTCTACATTACGTGCTTTGGTTATTGACCCGCTCGCGCTATCGCCTTCTGTAATGAAAATAGTAGTTTCGGCCTGTTTGGCAACAAATTCTTCCTTATTTTTAGACGGAGGTTCTTCATTCAAATGAAAGCGGCAATCGCGCAGCTTTTTATTATGCAGGTTGGCCTTTTTAGCCCTTTCATTTGCCAGCTTTTTAATCCCGGCAAGGTCCTTCCGCTCCCGTTCGCTTTGTTCTATCCGCTTCTTCAAAGCATCAGCAACAGAGGAGTTTTTATGCAGGAAATTATCCAGTTCCCGCGAAAAGAAATCTCCTACAAACTGGCGCATGCTGGGGCCGTTTATGTCTACGTTCTGCGAGCCCAGCTTTGTTTTGGTCTGACTTTCAAATACCGGCTCCACTACGCGCACACTGATTGCTGCAACAATACCGGTTCTTATATCAGAAGTTTCATAATCTTTCTTGTAAAAATCACGAACCGTTTTTACAAATGCTTCCCTGAATGCCTGCTGATGCGTACCACCCTGCGTAGTATGCTGTCCGTTCACAAAGCTGTACAACTCTTCACCATAATCATTCCCATGTGTTATGGCCACTTCAATATCATTCCCCTTTAAATGAATAATAGGATAGCGGATCTCATCAGGGTTGGTTTTCCGCTCTAATAAATCCAGCAGACCGTTCCGGCTGATGAAAGATTTACCATTGAAAAGGATCTTGAGGCCTGCATTTAAAAAGCAGTAGTTCCATATCAGATTTTCTAAAAACTCATGATGAAACTTAAAGTTTTTAAAGATCGTGTCATCAGGAATAAACGTAACTGTAGTACCGTTAGATTCCGGCGTCTTCCCTTCCTTATGTTCGGTTATAAGAATACCACGTTCAAATTCTGCTACTTTTTCCTTCTGGTCACGTACAGAGGTTACTTTAAAATAGTTGCTCAATGCATTCACAGCCTTGGTACCCACGCCATTTAAACCAACAGATTTCTGAAATGCCCTGCTGTCATACTTGGCGCCGGTATTGATCTTGCTTACTACATCAACTACTTTCCCCAGCGGAATACCTCGTCCATAATCACGCACGGTAACTGTTTTGCCATCAATGGTGAGCTCTATAGTTTTGCCATAGCCCATTGTATATTCATCAATGCAGTTATCCATCACTTCT
>DAOLFI010000655.1:0-2957 GCA_035326385.1 Niabella sp. | reverse complement strand
AATTGCTGGGAGCTGCCGGTGCGGCAGCTGTTTTTGGTCCTCAGAAAGGGGCAACTGCGCAAGATGTTGCGGAGTTGGAAAAAGCGCTTGCCCGGCTGGATGCGGCTACCGAAAAGGCAACCGGAATCCAGATGAGAGCCCTGGTATCGGGTGGCGCCGCCGGTGGTATTGCGGCGGCATTGGCCGCTTATGGTAATGCAGCAATTGTACAGGGCATTGACTATTTTTTGGAGCTTACCGGCTTTGGACAACAGCTGGAAAAAGCCGATTGGGTAATCACTGGTGAAGGCGCTATAGACCACCAGACACTGGACGGCAAAGCACCTTTTGGTGTAGCCAAAATGGCCATGGAGAGAGGTGTAAAAGTGATAGGCGTAGCGGGTAAGATCCCTGAAAAGGAAGACCGGGAACTGGCAAAGTATTTCAATAAACTGATCTGCATCAATAAGCCCAGCACCCCGTTGAGTGAGGCTTTAACACAAACCTATCCTAACCTCGTTAAAACCGGTTCAGCAATCTGCAGGCAGATTATGCAGCAAGGCCCCACTCCGGCTTAAAGCGTTATCAGGGCTGGTTCCTTTAAAAAAGGTTCCTTCAATAATTCTTTATTATATATATTTGCCCCCCTTTTCAGTTCTTTCTGGCCCGGTAGTTCAATGGATAGAATAGGAGTTTCCTAAACTCTAGATACAAGTTCGATTCTTGTCCGGGCTACTATACGGGAATTTTCATCTAAAAAATGAGAATTCCCGTTTTTCTTTAACCTATATTCATCTAAAATAGAACGTGTTATAAGGGCAAAGCCGTTAACTTTGCTGGTCCAACATTCATGTTTTTTTGCATTGTAAAAAATCCTTGTGGGAAATATTGTTTTCTGACTTATTCGTTTGCATTCTAGATCACCAGAACCCATAAAACACTAAGCTTTTTAAGGGTTTTTAGCGATTTGACAATTAAATTTCGATGGCTCAACAATTTTGGTGGTACCGTATTCAATTTCGTATAAACTGTCTGAATTTTATCAAAGGAAGTGATACGAGATGTTGACGCAACTATTCTTGAGATCAAGTCATATTGGGCTGATAAACTCTAAAGCTTCAATTATCGCTTTTTATCGGGTTATGACGTCTGCCCACCATTTTGTTGAACTAATTCACTGAAGCGATCGTTTCAAAATAAAGCCTGTAAAAATTCCTCCAAGTTCGTATCCCCATCCAACCCATTTTTTGTTTCAACCGGTATTTAAGAATACTTACACTTTGCGGCTCTATATGTAGCCCCCGCTATTAGTTTGGTAGTCATTTGCAGGCAGCATCCGGGCAGAACGAATAACCCGGCATATTTACGCTTTGAGTACTGTTATGAAAACCGATTTCAAACGGCTATTACCGATCATCATTCCATAAAAGAAAAAAGATTAGTTTTACATTGCTCATATGCTCCCAACAGAGCGGTGGACTTTCACAAAATTTCCACATAATAAAAAAACCGTTGCCTTAATACAAATGCAGCTTGTCCGAACCTGTTGGAGCATTTCTCGAGCGATATTTAAATAAGCGAGGTAATGTTTATATAAAAAAATGCATATATCTTCCCAATCAAATTATGATGTAGTTGTAATTGGTGCTGGCATTGGTGGTCTTACCGCCGCGTCGTTGCTCAGTAAAGCGGGACTTTCGGTTTGTGTATTGGAAAAAGAGCCACACGCCGGTGGTTATCTGGCTGGGTTTCGCAGGAAAGAGTTTCGTTTTGATACAGCTATTCATTGGCTAAACCAATGCGCCACCGGTGGCGTTGTGGATATGTTATTTTCAGTCCTTGGAAGCGATTATCCTAAGGCAGTTACTCAAAAAAAAATAAGAAGATATATTGGAACACATCATAATTACTTATTAACCCATAATCCGGATGAGTTGAAGCAGCAATGGATCTGTGAATTCCCAGAAGATCAGGAGGGGATCGAACGATTTTTTAAAACAGCAAAAAAAATTGGAGCGGCATTTAACAAATACTATCGCGTATTCAGAACAGAAGAAAGCATGAGTTATTGGGAGAAACTTAAAAAAGCCATGGCTTTTGCACGCTTCGGGATAGCTTTTACCCCCTATTTGCGATTTTCCGGACCGAATGGATTACAAAAAGGATTGAATAAATTTTTTAAACAAAAAAAATTACAGGATGTCTTTGCTGCAGATACAGAACTAGTAGGTTGTCTCACACCCATAGGATGGGCCTACTATAAAGATTTTCAAAGTCCGCCGGAGGGAGGTGGACAAGTAATACCGGAATGGCTGAAACATATTGTTCTGTATTATAAAAATGATATTTTTTTTAACTCGACAGTACAAAAGATAATAGTAGAAAACGAACTGGCAAAAAGCGTGAGATTCATTCACAAAGGAATTGAATATTCCATCAATACTAAATACGTTATTGGAGCGATAGATGTGGAAACACTATATAATAAAATGTTACCTCACAATACGATTTCTTCGATATTTAGAAATAAACTTACACAGGCAGAGCTTTACAGCAGCTCCATCACCATATCAATAGGTTTGGACTGCCCCCCGGATCACTTAGGGTTCAGCGAAGAGCTGCTGCACCTCTCTTCTCCAAATAATAATAACATCCCTTCCACTAAAGCAGCGCCTTTTCTATCCGAGATATCTATTATCGCACCTTCTGTAAGAGATCCGTCACTCGCCCCCAAGGGGAAGGGGACACTTACTATTTATGTACCAGCATATATGAATGATAATGAGTACTGGCATACTACAACGGATGCAAGAGGTAACCATCTTCGTACGGAAGAATACCAGCAGCTAAAAACTAAAATTGCTGAAGCAATACTACAACACGTAGAGGATGTAATAGCACCGGGACTACGATCCCATATTTTATTTTATGAAGTGGCCACACCCATCACTCATTGGCGATACACCGGAAATAAAAAT
>DAOLFI010000654.1:0-2961 GCA_035326385.1 Niabella sp. | reverse complement strand
GGTCTGGAACGAATTTATTACCGCCAAAAAAGAGATAGCTGGCCTCTGACAATAAGATGCTCTGCGTAATACTCCATACCAGGTATATGCAAAAAAAAGCGCTTCTAAGCTGTTCATTGCTCTTTTTTATTTTAGTGACAAAGGCACAGTTCGATAGCTTTCAGCATAAAATTGAAATTAGTGATAGCATTGCCGCTTTTGATGGAAGGGAAAAGCTCTTTATTCATTATGACAGGCCCCAATATAACCTGAACGATACTTTATGGCTTAAAGGGTATCTTGTTGCCGGGAGTTTAAATATAGTAAATGACAGCAGCAGGATAGCTTATATAGAATTCATTGACGCTTCTGGCGAGTTGATAAAACGGATAAGTGCTGTGTGCGATATCGGCCTTTTTTACAGCAACATTACTTTAAGTGAACAACATTTTTCGCAAGGTGTGTACACTATACGAGCCTATACCAACTATATGAGGAATTTCGGCGATTCGCTGTTTTTTACCGGTACTTTTAAAATCATTGACTCCAAAGCCGAATTATGGAAAGCTACATTGAAAGAACTCAGTTTTTCAGGTAACAGGCTGTTTATATCAGCCGCATTAAAGCAGGGAAACCAGGTACCCGCAGCCAACAGCAGGGTACAGGTGGCATTGATGTTTAAAAATAAAGCATTGTTTCGCAGGCGTATGGTTACCAATGCAGAGGGCAATATTTATATCGACACTTTGCTGAAGGATCCGCGGTATCATAAAAACCTCCGGCTGGAGATCACCAACAAAAATATACAGCTGCGGATACCGGTGCCAACCGCTAACGAAAATATAGACCTCCAGTTTTTACCTGAAGGAGGCAGCTTTGTCGCCGGTTTTAAACAGCGGCTTGGATTTAAGGCGCTGGATATTTACGGAATGGGTACAGATGTAAATGGCGTTATCAAAGATAGCCGGGGGAATGTGGTGTGCCCTTTTACTTCTGTTCATAAAGGAATGGGCATTGTATGGTTAACTCCTGGAGCCAATGAAGCCTATACCGCTTATCTCGAAAACGGTACAGCTTATAAGCTGCCGCCGGTGCAAAGAGAGGGCCAGGTTTTGCAGGTAAGTTATTCTGACAGGGCTGATAGCATTATTGTGAAAATAAATGTCAGTCCTGGTAAAGAAAGAAATACCTGGTTTATAACAGGCAGTACAAGAGGCAGCTTTTATGTACAGGGAAGGCTTCAAAATAAAAAGCAATACGAGGTTAAAATACCTGTCAGGGCTTTTCCCGGCGGTGTTGCCCGCTTTACACTTTATAATGCAAACGGGGTGCCTGTAAATGAACGGGCATTATTTGTATGGCATAACGATGCTTTAAAAATAAATCTTGCTGCCAGTAAAGATGCGTATGTAAACAAGGATAGTGTAATGTTGGCATTGTCTGTGAAAAAGCATACCAATGAAAATGTACCCGGCAGCTTTTCAATAGCTGTTATCGACACCAGCCAGGTAGGTATTCAGCCCGATGCTGAAAATATAGTAAGCTATATGGCATTGAGCGCTGACCTGAAGGGAAGGGTGGAAGCGCCTTATTATTATATCAGGAACGCAAGGAGTGAGGCTGCTGATGCATTGTTGCTAACGCAGGGATGGGTGCAATATGATTTGTTGGACACTGCAAGAAAATATAAATATGAAAAGCTTTTTCAGATAAGTGGTAAAGTGGTCAATATTTTAAATAAGCCATCATCAAATACCAGGGTAACGCTTTTTGGACAAAGCGGGAAAGCTGGTGCATTTTTTATGGATACAATTACAAATAAAGACGGTGCTTTTATCTTTAAAGACTTTCCTTTATTTTATACTGATAGCGTCAGTACGCTCATTAGTGCTGTGAACAAAAGAGAAAAATCATTTGGGATAGGAGTGGAAGTATTTAATAAAACTTATCCTCCTGTTCATGAGCCTGTGGTGATATATGATCCTAACAGTATTGTGTTTGATACTGTGCTTAAAAAGTCGCTTGACAGGAGAACACTGATCATGGAGCAATTAAAGCGTGATGGCCGCTACCTGGAAGAAGTAGTAGTAACTGCAAAAGCCCGTGTTCCCGGTTCAAAAAACTTGAATGAAGATGGCGGCTCCGATCAGACGATCACCCAGGCTGTTTTAGAAAAAACGCCCAAAGATAATTTGCTTACTATTTTGGGAAAGCAAATACCCGGCTTCCCCATGGTAAGAGGTGCACCATTTTCTATTGGTAAAAGCCCGATATGGATTATAATTGATGGCATGGACCTGAAATTCTTTGAAATGAATCCTTATGACGTATTACAATATTATTCGGCAGAAGATGTAAAAGGTATAGAAGTAATGACAAGCATCAGGTACGGGTTGCCTTATCAAACGAAGTTCAACCCGATGAACGTTGATTTCTTAAATCCGCCGGTTGTTGTGGAAATTACCACTTACGGTGAGGTAGGACCTTTTTTGAAAAGAATACCAGGCGTGCACCTGCTCAAGCCTGATGCTCCTTTTGTGGGTCGTAAGTTTTACAGCCCCCGTTATTCTTCGCCTGATGAAGAAACCGTTTTTCCTGATCTGAGGCAGACAGTTTACTGGAACTCCGATATAATTACGGATCAGAATGGGGAGGCCAGAATTTCATTTTATACTACAGAAACTAAAGGAGGGGGATATCTGATCATTGTGCAGGGATCTGATCTGAAAGGTGGTTTTGGCACTTTTATGGCGCCTTTAAAATTAAAGCATGATTGAATCAGCCTTTAAAAATAAAGTACACCGCTGCTATCAGCAGTATAAACCCGATCAAATGGTTGACCGAAAAATGAAAATTTTCGAAAACGATTTTTGAGAAGATCACGAATACCACCAATGTGATCACTTCCTGTATCACTTTTAGCTGGATAAGCGAAAAAGGCCCGCCTGTTTCCGAAGAGCCTATCCTGTTGGCCGGTACCAT
>DAOLFI010000653.1:0-2964 GCA_035326385.1 Niabella sp. | reverse complement strand
CAGCAACTTATACGCCCGTTCAGCAAGCGGATGCTTTTTGGGCCTTTATTGAGAACGATAAAAATCTCAGAAACCGCAAAGGTCAATACGTTGACAGATATGATGCTTTGCTTCCCTGGGTTAACCAGTTAGACTTCAGGTTACTTCAGGACATTGCTCCTACAATTGGTAATAAAAAGCATACGTTACAGTTAAGTGTTGATATACGCAACGTATTAAATATGCTGAACAGCGGCTGGGGTAACAGATATACCTATAATTACGGAGGTTTCTCTGATCAGGGTATTCTTGGTATTAGTAGTGGTAAATACACTTTCAACCCAACCGGTTCTGAAACTGTGTACAGTAAATACTATAATTTAGCAAGTACCTGGAATATGCAAATAGGTATTCGCTATATTTTTTAATCATTATATGTTTATAACAAAAAACCGGCCTTGTGCCGGTTTTTTTATTTACAATTATTGCATTCCGAAAATACATCCGTTCTAAAAAATATTGAGCTTAGCGTAATATTGATAACCAAATTATTAGCTTTAGACAAGCTCAGATTGACGCCTTTAGGAGACAGTCTCTTTATTTTCGGAAAAATCAGAAAAAAATTTTAATTCCGGACAAATGACCGTATCTTTGGGACAGGAACGCAAGATATGAAAAGCCGGAAAAGTATATACGATCATTTTGCAGAAGAGGATCTTTCTATTGTGGAGGAAGCTGCTGTAGCTTATAATGTTTCCAATAAAAATATAACTGAGCCTTTAGCGCTTATGGGTATTCAGGACTACGGCAACTTCAATACCATTGACAACACTACAGGTTTTATCAGTTATATCCGGGAAGGAATACCTAAGAAGGCACTGGATCATCTTGCTGAAATAATGGCATTATCAGATGCTGAGCTATCTGCGGTTCTGCATATTTCAGACAGAACTTTACGCCGTTATACCTCTTCTCAAAAACTTAACGCAGAACAGTCGGAGCGGGTATTGGAGCTGGCACGCCTGTATGCAAGAGGCGCTGATGTTTTTGAAGATATGGAGTCGTTTAAATTATGGATGGAATCGCCCGTAGGCGCATTAGGTAATAAAAAACCCAAGAGCTTTTTAGATACCTCCATGGGTATTGCCCTGCTTATTGAAGAACTTGGCCGTATTGAACAGGGAATTTTTGCTTAGCCCCACCCCAAACCCCTCCTCAAAGGAAAGGGGAGAGGAAGTCAGAAGTCAGCAAGTCTGAATGTTGGTGTCTGATGTTGGAAGTAGGTGAAGATGGTTATATATTGTTGAAAGATTGTTGAACTTGAAACCTGATTTTTGATTTTTTGCTTCCTGATTACTCACTACCCATTACTCGCCATTCCAATGAAAGTTTACAGGATCAGCAAATGTAAATTTATTGATGACCTTAGCGGAACGGGTGCGTCGCTGTATTCAGGCCGATGGCATCATAAAGGAACATTTATGCTTTACACTGCCCAATCGCCTTCACTGGCTATGCTGGAAAGTGTGGTGCATATTACCACAATGGTTCAACTTACTCTTTGTATGGTTTGCCTGGAGATACCTGATGACAGCATTGCAGGCATTTCAATGGAGCAGCTTCCAGACAACTGGTTTATGAATCCTCCTCCCGATAGTATAAAACGAACGGGAGACCTGTTCATTAAAAGTAAAAAACACCTGGC
This sequence comes from Niabella sp., assembly GCA_035326385.1. GTDB lineage: Bacteria > Bacteroidota > Bacteroidia > Chitinophagales > Chitinophagaceae > Niabella. Next base: position 1,280 of record DAOLFI010000653.1, on the reverse strand, counting down.
ATTGAAAGTGCCATCAGCAGTGATGCCTGAAGAGTACAATGTGTTATTGAATCCTGCGCATCCGCATTTTAATAAAGTAAAAGTCCTTTATTCCCGAACATTAAGATTGGACGAACGGTTGCTTAAGAAATGACCATTTTTTATATTGTCAGGGCGTCGTTGCTTTGAGACTGATCAGACCGGGGCGGTCAGGGCAGATAAAAAATGCCCCGGAGGAAAACCGGGGCATTGCTTATTCAAAATGTAATTCAACGCTTATTCAGCGGTTGCTGCATCATCTTTTTTTGCTGCAGATGCTTCCTGGTCCATTTTCTTTTTCAGATCGGCCAGTACGCCTAAATCACCTAAAGTGGCTTTTTCTACTTTGCTTTGAATAGATTTAACCGCTTTCTTGGTTTTTTCAGCTTCAGCACGTTCAGCTTTCTTGATACCTTCACGTTCTGTGTATTGCTCCTGTTCCCAGATCCTTGCATGAGAAACAACAATACGTTTTTCGTTACGGTCAAACTCGATTACAACAAACTCTGCTGTTTCGTCCAGCCCTAAAGACTTACCATCTTTAGTAGTCAGGTGACGATTAGGAGCAAATCCTTCGAGGCCGTAAGGTAACTGGATGGTAGCGCCTTTATCATCTTTACGGGTGATGGTTCCTTCATGGATGCTGCCGATAGCAAAGGTATCCTGCAACGTGTTCCAGGGATCTTCTTCCAATTGTTTGTGACCTAACTGAAGTTTGCGGTTTTCTTTATCAATACCTAAAATGATAACGTCTATTTTTTCACCCACTTTAGTGTACTCACCAGGATGATTGAAGCGTTTTAACCAGCTCAGGTCGCTGATGTGAATCATACCGCCAATACCCTGGGCCAATTCAACAAACACACCATAGTTAGTGATGTTTTTAACTTCACCTTCATGCTTGGTACCTTCAGCAAACCTGCTTTCGATATCATTCCAGGGATCGTCAGTTAATTGTTTGATAGAAAGGCTCATTTTGCGGGTATCCTTATCTAAAGTAACGATCTTCGCTTCATGCTCATTGCCTAATTTGAAGAAGTCTTTAGCGTTGATTGGCGTGTTAGCCCATGTAATTTCACTTACGTGAACCAGGCCTTCCACACCAGGATAGATTTCTAAGAATGCACCGTAATCTTCAATATTAACTACTTTACCTTTAACAGTGTTGCCTTCTTTAATATCTTCAGGCAGCACATCCCAAGGATGCGGTGTTAATTGTTTTAAACCAAGGCTGATACGTTTTTTCTCGTCGTCGAAATCCA
>DAOLFI010000652.1:0-2967 GCA_035326385.1 Niabella sp. | reverse complement strand
TCCTGGAGTTGTGCCAGGAGATAACAGGAGTTCCGTTTGCTCAATAACGCTTTGAGAGAAAAGGGATTTTAAATAGCAGCTCAATTCATTCCAATCAGGTTCCTGTATGCATTGGGCGTATGGCCCACGCCCTGTTAAAAAAAGCGGGTGAAGTGCTGCGGGTATTTAAAGCCCATTTCAAAGGTAATTTCATTCATGTTTTATCGCGGTCAAAGATCTTGTTTTTGGCAACGTCAATGATCTTGTTCTGCAAGGTATCCCGCCGGGAAAAAATCACATTGGCGTAAGTGGCATAAGGCTTCTGTAAAGCGGAAGCCTTTTACATATAAGCCGGCTTGCCTGAAATCCGTAAATCTTGCAAATCAAACAGGAAATTGTATAACAGTGCGAAACAGTATTATTCCGAAATTTGAAGTATCAAATAACTATTAAATTTAAGACAATGGAGAATAAAGAATTTCAATTCAAAACAAACCTTAATTGCGGAGGCTGTGTATCAAAAGTTGAATCCGATCTGGATAATGCTGAGGGTATATGTCATTGGAACGTAGATACCAACAATGTGGATAAGATCCTTACCGTAAGCTCTAAGGGAATTACAGAAGATGAAGTAGCAGCTATCATCAAACGTAAAGGCTTTAAAGCCGAGCCGATAGCATAATGTTTTCAAAATACCGGGACAGTGAATTTCAGTTGAAAGATGCTATTTCTATGTTTTGAATAACAAATAAAAGTAAAATGAAAAAATCAATAACGGCATCATTACTTACAGGTACCGTTGTTTTAGGACTGTTATTTACAGCCTGCAACAATGTACAAAATAAATCAGCAGATAAGGAACATCAGCAGCACGGTCATAGCGATAGCCTGTATACTTGTCCTATGCATCCCGAAGTAACAGGGAAAAAAGGTGATAAGTGTCCTGAATGTGGAATGGATTTAGTGCCTGTTTCCGATGAAAATTCAGCAAAAGTAGAAGTTATGCTCACTACTGAACCCCAGACCATTGAAGCGGGAACGCCCGCAAAACTCACTCTTGTTTTCCGGGAAAATGACAAAAACCTGCCATTGGAGATTTCACACGAAAAGAAGGTTCATTTAATAGTTGTAGATGAAAAACTTTCGTGGTTTCATCATATCCACCCCCAGGAGCATGCAAATGGCTCTTATACCGTATCGGAAACATTTCCAGAAGGTGGCAAATATGTTCTGTTTACAGACTTTAAACCACAGGGAGCTGCATCGGTGGCAGATAAAAAGGAGATTACCGTAAATGGAAGTTCAGGTAATAATAAAGCAGACTTCTCTACCAGATTGGTTTCTGTGGTAGACGGTTATACCGTTACATTGGCAAACGGAAATGATTTAAAAACCAACAGGCTGCAATCATTGGAAATATCGGTTGAGAAAGACGGGAAGAAATTAACGGAAAGCGATATAGAGCCCTACCTCGCAGCAGCAGCGCATATTGCTATGATTGGTAAGGAGGATAAGGACTTTCTGCATATCCACCCTGTATCCAATAAACATTTCCCTATTTATGCTGAAACGCATATCAAAAAGCAAGGGATCTACAGAATATGGGTAGAGTTCCAGACCAACGGGAAAGTTCATACAGCTGATTTTACTGTAAATGTAGCTGAGGGAGAAAAAACAGCAGGACATCACGACCATCAGCATTAACTTAATACTTCTCCCCTCTTTTCCTCTTTTATAACAGATGGCTATACTAACCTGTAATTTATAATCCAGGAATTGAGCCACACAGCAAAACAATTTGAGCCTGATAACAAAGCGTAGCAGGAACAAAAAATTTAAATTTGTACGTTAATAAAGTAATTATGAACGTGCAACAAGACGATAGACTAAGAACTATAAGCTATTCAGGAATATTCCTTTCCTGCTTTTCAGATTACAGCGAAAAATGTATTCACGCTACACCCGAGCACGTTTTGGTATATCTTTATTCAGGCGAACAAGTTATACAGGACCGAAACAAAAAAATTACCATAAAAGCGGGTGAATGTGCCTTTATCCGTCGCGACCACCGGTTAACAATGTACAAGAACAGCAAAGGCGAAGAATTGTACAAAGGTATTTCATTAACATTTAAACGGAATGTACTGCGTGATTTTTACAGTAAAATGAACAAGTCCGATATTCCCAAAGACGTAACAATTTCCGACAAAATCGTTTTCAAATTAAAACCAACTCCTGCAATAGAAAGCCTGTTCCAATCGCTTACGCCATATTTCGACAGCAATGTAAAACCAACGGAGGGGGTTATGTATTTAAAATTATTAGAGGGTATCTATGCTTTGCTGAACAATAACGAATTGCTCTACCCGGTACTGTTTGACTTTGCCGAACCGTGGAAAATAGACCTGCTGGAGTTTCTCAATAATAGTTATATGGACGACCTTACAATGGAGCAGCTTGCGTCATTCACAGGACGGAGCTTAGCCACTTTTAAAAGAGATTTCAAAAAGATAAGCACCCTTACTCCTCAAAAATGGCTGATAAAAAAACGCCTGGATATGGCTTACATAAAACTAAAAGAAGAAAATAAAAAAGTACAGGATGTTTGTATGGAAGTTGGTTTTAAAAATCTTTCTCATTTTTCTACTGCATTTAAGAAACAATACGGAATACCACCAACCGAAATCTAAAATTAGCTTTACAGCAAAGTAATTTGAGCCACACAACAAAACCGTTACGGGGCCGTACTTTTAATTTTGTCTATAAAGAAAAGAACATGCAGACAACCGATATTTTTGAGCGGTTAAAAAATGGAGAGATCATTCTCCCCAACGACCCACAGGCCTACAGAATGCGTGAGGCATCGTATAACACAAAAAAATTACTTGTGCAGATGAACAACGCAACAGACCCGGATGAGATCAGGGATTTGTTGAGCCAAATCACAGGTACGGAAATTGATGAAAGCGTTGCCATATTTACTCCGTT
>DAOLFI010000011.1:0-15266 GCA_035326385.1 Niabella sp. | reverse complement strand
AGCTATTCGGGTTTTTAAGGCTACAATGGACCAGGAAACGTGCATGAAATTTATTGAAGGGCATAGGCGTCTTCTGGAAATTCATTACGGGCTTGCAAAGATCACCTCAAGCGAGGCGAGCTGGATGCATCATGAAAACACTTATGTGATTGTGGCAGAAAGCCTGGATCGGGAGAAAATATATGGCGGTGCGCGCGTGCAACTGGCCGATGGCCAGCTACTTTTGCCTATTGAATCAGCTATTGGTAAATATGATCCTGCCATTCACCAGCAGGCGGGGCCTGGGACTTCAGAGATCTGCGGCCTCTGGAACTCCATGGAGGTTGCCGGTTTGGGTATTGGCAGCATCTTTATGGCCAGGGTAGGCGTGGTGGTGGCTATGCAGCTGAATGTAGAGAAAATATTTTTCCTGTGCGCCCCGGTTACAGTGAGAATTGGAAAACGGATCGGAGGAGTTGTGGAAACCTCACTGGGGAATATGGGCAACTTCTTTTACCCCAAAGACGATTTTGTGGCCACTGCAATGGTCATTAATGACTGCAAAACACTCATTCATGCTGAGGAAAAAGAGCGTAAAAAAATTCTTGAACTGGTTAATAATCCGGAACAGCAGGTAATTGAAACCGGACCCAAAGGAGAGCTTATGGTGAATTATTTATTAAAAGTACAGGTACCCTGATGCGTATTTATTGTTTTCTTATTTGCATTTTGTATACAAGCGGCATTTTGTATGGACAAGTGCCGGTAAAAGTTACTGAAGATGGAGTGCTGTATGATGTGGTGAAAGATCATATCCAGTACCTGGAAGATAAAGACAGCAGGTTCTCTATTAATGAAGTAGCGGCTTCCCCTTTTTTGAATAACACCTCCGATGTGCCGGGCTTTTTTATTTCTCCCTCTTCTTTTTGGATAAAATTTATTATCCGGAACGAAACAGACAATCCGCATCTGATTATTAACCTGAAGCATGCTACTCTTGACAGCGCTGTTCTATACTACAGGGCAGGAACGTCTGATGCGTTTGACTCAACCGGGCTCACCGAGGAAAGTCCTTTCGAGAACCGCAAGTACAATTATCAAACCTATATGTTTGATGCACAGGTGAATAAAGGAGAGCAGAAAACCTTTTTTCTTAAAGTAAAAGCCTCTGAACAGCTGCTGGTGCCAATTACGGTAGGCCGTATAGAAAAAACGCTTGAAAAAAATGCAACTAATGACCTGATATTCGGCTTATACATCGGGCTGATACTGGTTATGGTGCTGTACAATACCTTTCTCTATTTTTCCACCAGGGATAAAAGTTATTTTTATTATGTATTGTATATGATATTTGTGGGCCTTACACAGGCCCAGCTCCAGGGATATACGTTTCGGTTTCTGTGGCCCGATCTGCCGGTCTTAAATAATTATGCAGCTTTCCTGATCCCGTTTTTTAACGGATTGGCGGCTTTAGAGTTTATACGGAATTTTTTAAACCTGAAAAGTGTAGCAGCACGCTTCAACAGGAGCATTTTCTGGCTTGAAGGATTTTATTTCATTTCGCTGATTTTAGGCATGTTGGGGTGGTTTAGAAGCGCACAGATTGCTGTGCAGTTAGCCGCTTCTCTGGCTGCCTTTTGTGTACTGGGAATTTGTTCCTACCTGGCCTATAAAAAAATTCATGGAGCCAAAACCTTACTGATTGCCTGGTCTGTTTTTTTGTTCAGTGTTATCGTTTTTGTGCTAAGGAACATGGGATTGCTTCCCTATAATACGCTTACTTTTTATGCACTGCAAATTGGCTCCGCCGTGGAGGCTGTACTGCTTTCCCTGGCCCTGGCCGACAAAATCAATACCTATCGACACAATCAGGAGCTGGCCCGGAAGGAAGCTTTAAGAGTTTCCCTGGAAAACGAGCGCCTGATAAGAGATCAGAATATTATACTGGAAAAACAGGTGCATGAACGAACCCTGGAACTGGAGGACGCCAACATCAGCCTTAACCAAACGCTTTCCCAGTTAAAAGACGCGCAAAGTAAGCTGGTAGAGTCGGAAAAAATGGTTTCCCTGGGTCAGCTCACAGCAGGTATCGCTCATGAAATCAATAATCCCATCAATTTTGTTACATCCAATGTTAAGCCGCTGGAGCTGGATATTACTGATATACAAAATCTTGTCAAGAAATACGAAGAAATAGATCCTTCCAAAGATATACAGGAGCAGCTATCTGCTATCAATTCTTACAAGAAACAGATTGATCTTGATTACATTAATGAAGAAATAAGGACCCTGTTAACTGGTATCAGGGACGGGGCGCACCGCACCGCAGAAATTGTCAGCAACCTGAAAAATTTTGCCCGCATTGATGAGGCAAATGTAAAATTTGCCAACCTGAACGAGGGAATAGAATCTACACTAATGCTGGTGAAAAATTCTTTCCCCAAGAACTTTATACTCAATAAAGAGTTTGGTAATATACCTGATGTGGAATGTACACCGGGCAAAATAAACCAGGTGTTTATGAACATCATCACCAACGGGCTGCAATCTATAGCTGAAAGACAGGAGCTTAACCCCGGGCCGGGTATTTTAACCATACAAACCATCGAAGAAAACGGGCATGTGAAAATATCCATTAAAGACAACGGTACAGGTATTAAAGATGAAGTACGCGAAAAAATATTTGAACCTTTTTATACCACTAAACCGGTAGGCCAGGGTACCGGGCTGGGTATGTCTATAGTTAAGGGTATAATAGACAGTCATAAAGGTACCATAGAGGTAATATCAAATTTTGGCGATGGTGCTGAATTTATCATAACTTTACCCGTAAATTATTTAGCCTGAGTGCTCTCAATGCCAAGTTATGACTATAATCAAAGTCTTATATGTAGATGATGAAGAGAACAATTTAAGTTCTTTCAGGGCAAATTTCCGGCGGCTTTACGAAATTTATACGGCAAATTCTGGTGCAGAAGCGCTTGACATTTTGTCCCAGACGGAGGTTCATATTGTGATTTCTGACCAGAGAATGCCCAATATGACCGGAGTAGAACTGTTTAAGAAGATTAAAAAACTTTACCCCGAGCCCATCAGGATACTCCTTACGGGGTATACAGATATTGAGGCCCTGGCTGATGCGATCAACACCGGCGACATATACCGGTACATTACAAAGCCCTGGAACGAAATAGAGCTGAATAACAGCATCCAGAATGCCTACGATGTATTCAGGACCAGGCGTGAGCTGAAAGAAAAGCTGATGGAGCTGCAAAAAACCAATGATGAGCTGAACCGGTTCATTTACAGCATTTCTCATGAATTGCGGGCGCCTCTTGCATCAGCATTAGGCGTTCTTAATTTAGCGAAACTCGATAATGTGTTTACCGAATCGGAAAAAGGATACGAATACTGGAACCTGATAGAGGATTGCTGCGCCCGGCTTGATTATAATATAACCAGTACGCTTCAGTACTATAAAAACAGCAGGTACAGTACTGTAAAGGAAGAAGTGAACTTTGCAAAGCTTGTTGATGACCTGGTAACAATGCATAAGCTGGCTAATAATGTAGACGATAAGATCAGGTTTGAAGTAAATATTGACCAGCCGGAAAAATTTGTCAGCGACATTTTCCGGATCGAAGTGATTATTGGCAACCTCATCTCCAACGCGATAAAATACCAGAAACCGGAAGAGAAAGATAAATTAATAAAGATAGAAGTGAAAGTAAACCGTTTGGATGCTATTATTACAATAACAGACAATGGTTTAGGCATTTTAAATGACCATTTAAATAAAATATTTAACCAGTTTTTCAGGATGCACAACCAAAAAGGTACCGGGCTGGGCCTGTTTATTGTACGTGAAGCGCTGGCTAAACTGGACGGTAAAATTTCGGTAGAATCTGTGCTGAACTCCGGTACCAGGTTTACTATACGCATCCCTAATAATGTGCCGGATATTTAGTACCCGGTTAATAATGCTAATTCTTACAATCAATGCCATCAAACACTCATATACCCAATTCATTGATTATCGTTGATGATAGTTCCGTTGATTTAAAGATCAATTCAAGGATAGCAAGTCTTACAAAGCTTTTTAAGCAAATATTATGTTTTAATTCAGCTGAAGCGGCGCTTGATTTTTTGGTAGAAAACCTTAATAATCCTGAAGTATACCCCCTGTTCATCCTCCTTGATATTCAGATGCCTGAAATGGATGGCTTTGAGTTCATGAAACGCTATGAGAGGTTTCCCCGGAGTTTTAAGGAAAAAACAAATGTAGTAATGCTTTCCTCTACAGATGACCTGGGCGATAGAACAAGGGTTGAATCAGATAAAAATGTTGTACGGCTTTTAAAGAAGCCGTTACAGATAGAAGAGCTGAAAGAACTGCTAACCCGGATTTATAAATAGCCTTTGTTTCCTTTTCTTTTTTGAAAACAAAATTCGCAACATAGTTGCTTTTTTTTACCTTTGCTGTGAAATGAAGAATAAGATCAATTGGGATGCCCTGGGCATTACTACTTCCATACTGTGTGCGGTACACTGTGCCATTTTACCGTTGTTTTTAGCAGCGCTGCCTCTTTTTGGCGTAAATATTATAGAAAACCCGGCCTTTGAAGTAGGCATGATTGCCCTGGCGTTCCTGATAGGGTGCTACGCTTTATGGCATGGATATAAATGGCATCACCATAGTAAAAAACCATTGCTGCTGTTTATTGCCGGGATTATATGCCTGGTGCTGAAGCAGGTTTTTTTACAGTATCATACCCTGTTACTGGTTCCGGCTGTTGTATTGATTGTAACGGCACATATCTTAAATTACAGGTATTGCCGGGCACATAACCATGCACATGCTACTGATTGCAACCATGATCATTACTGATGATGCGCGGTGGCCGGCTATAGAGTCAAAGGTGAAATTTTGAGAATCAGGGCCAGAGCTGATTTCTACTTTACTTCTTCAAAATCTATATATTCCCCTACCTTTTCTTTTACAGGCTCACTTTGTTGGGATGCGGTGGTATTGTTTTGTGCTTCTCTCTGATGCGCCATATTTTTAAACTGGCGTTTCAGGTGGCTGGTTGTTTTATATACAGGAAGAATAATTTTTACAAACAGGTTGTAAAAAAACCACAAAAAAAGGCTAAGAAGTATAAATCCGAGAACACTCATTACAAATCGTTTTCTTTTTAAGGTAAACGGTCAAAAAGCAAAAATGTTTTAAGCCTGAAGCCTCTCAATAATAATTTAAAGTTAATGCAACATTTTTAAATAGAAAATTGTACCTTTGCGGCAGATTTTGAGATAAGGGAACGGCGGCGTTCCCTTATTTATTTACCAGCATATATAACATGGAAGCTGTAATTCAAAAGGTTGAAAAAGAAATTCAGGAAATATTGTCCGGTAACCCTGAGCATTTTTTAGTGAGAATAAAGATAAAACCCACCAATAATATCAAAGTGTTTATTGATGGAGATAAAGGTGTGGGCATTGACGACCTGGTAAAATACAACCGTACTTTATATAAAATATTGGAAGAAGGGGCTTTATTTCCCGATGGGGATTATTCGCTTGAAGTATCTTCTCCCGGCTTGAGCGAGCCCCTGGAAATGCACCGGCAATATGTAAAAAATATCAACAGGTATGTTGAAGTTATAAAGAACGACGGGGCTAAAATAGAAGGTCTGCTGTCAGGTGTAAGTGATACGGAAGTTACTGTTGAAGAAACAAAGGGTAAGGGCAAAAAAGCAGAAACAGTAAAGCATATTATTTCTTTTGAGGATATAAAATCTACTCAGATTCAAATTAAATTTTAAAACCTGCTTTCCTGCAAAGGGAAGCCCAATAATTAAATTATGAATTGCTATGGCAAGTATTAATCTTATAGAAGCGTTCCAGGAGTTTAAAGACGCTGAAAATATTGACAGGCCCACTATGATGAAAGTAGTGGAAGATGTTTTTAAAACATTGCTTCGTAAAAAGTATGGCAGCGATGACAACTTTGATGTAATCGTAAACGCCGAAAAAGGAGACCTGGAAATAGTACGCCATCGTACCATTGTAGAAGACGGAGAAGTGGAAGATCCTTTGGCACAGGTTGCGTATTCTGAAGCTATAAAGCTTGAGCCTGACTATGAGGTGGGAGAAGATCTTTACGAAGAAATTGACCTGATCGATTTTGGCCGCCGTGCTATTTTAGCCGCCAAACAAACCCTGGCCGGCCGTATCAGCGATTTAAAAAAGAATGTACTTGCAAAAAAATACGAGGACAGGATCGGCGAGATCATAAGTGCCGAAGTGTACCAGGTATGGAAAAAGGAAATATTATTATTAGATGAAGAAGGGAATGAACTGATTCTTCCCAAAAGTGAGCAAATACCGCAGGATTATTTCAAGAAAGGAGAAAATATACGCGCTGTAGTTACCCGTGTGGATCTGAAAAACAACAATCCGGTAATTATCCTGTCAAGAACATCTCCTGATTTTCTTGCCAAATTGCTGGAAATAGAAGTACCTGAAATATTTGACGGGCTTATTACTATTAAAAAGATAGTAAGAGAACCAGGTGAAAGGGCAAAAGTGGCGGTAGAGTCTTACGATGACCGTATTGATCCTGTAGGCGCTTGCGTGGGTATGAAAGGTAGCCGTATTCATGGTATTGTAAGAGAGCTGAAAAATGAAAACATTGATGTGATCAACTGGACAAACAATATCCAGTTGCTTATTCAAAGGTCGCTCACTCCTGCAAAAATTACCAGCATGAGCGTAGATGCCGAAGGTAAGCACGCCAGTATTTACCTGAAGCCCGACCAGGTGTCGCTGGCTATTGGTAAGCGGGGCGCCAATATCAAATTAGCTTCAGAACTAACCGGTTATGAGCTGGATGTGTACAGGGACAGTGAAGATGATGAAGAAGAATTTGATGTGGATCTGGAAGAATTCAGTGATGAGATTGACGGGTGGGTTATTGATGCGCTGAAGAAAATTGGTTGCGACACAGCACGCAGCGTAATGAGAATAACGCCATCGGAGCTTGAAAAAAGAGCCGACTTAGAAAAAGAAACAGTAGAAGATGTGAGAAGGGTATTGCAGGAAGAGTTAGAAAGAGAATAGAATAGCCTTTTTTTAGGCAGAAAATATGGTGCAGAATGGTAAATTAAAAATTGTCCCGGTTGGGGCAATCGGAGAGCATTTTATATATGTCAGAAATCAAACTTCCAAGATTATTACAGGCAGCAAAAGAGTTTAACATTGGCCAGGATACGCTTATTGAATTCCTTGTAGGAAAAGGCTTTTCAAAAGATGATCTGAAGCCTTCTTCAAAGCTCAGCGAAGCTATGTACCTGGCTTTGCAGCAAGGTTTTCAAAGTGATAAAGCTGCCAAGCTTAAAAGTAGCCAGGTAGATCTGCCAAAGGGAATTGGCAGTGAAGCCAAAAAGCGTAAGGAAGAAGAAGAGGAACCGGTGCAAAAGAAAGAGCCGGCCAAACCCGAAATAGTGGAAGAAACGCCTCCGCCGGTGGCAGAAGCAGAAGCACCTCAGCAAGCCGAACCACAGCCGGAGCCAGAACCTGAACCGGAACCCGTGGTTGAGTCTCCTAAAGAAGACGTAAAAGAGAACGAGGATCATATAGTTAAAATTGATGCTCCTGAAATTGAAGGCCCTAAAATTTTAGATAAGATTGATCTTTCTGCTGTAGAAAAGTCTACAAGGCCTAAAAAGCCTGCAGCTCCACTGGTAGCAGAGCAAAAGCCTGCTGTTGTTGAAAAACAGGAGGAAGAGCCGGTGCAACAGCCTGTACCCGTGCCGGAAGAAAAACAGAAAGAACCTGCCCCGGTTGTACCAGCACCCCCGGCAGCGGAAGAGCCTGAGATCACTAAAATAAAGGCTGAGAAAATTGAAGGCCCCAAAATTTTAGGTAAAATTAATTTACCGGTTGACAATGATACAAGGCCCAAGCGCGATGAAAAGCGCAAACGCAAGCGCATCCCGATAGAAAAGAAAGAAGTAAAACCCGATCCTGCGGCTAAAAAACCGTTTCACCAGGGTGGTGGCAACAGGGACCAGCGTAGTAATGCGGGCGGCTTTAACAGAGACAGAAGGCCACATCACCAGAGAGAAGAGAAACAGATTGACGAAAAAGCAATACAGGATAAAATACGCGAAACGCAGGCTAAGCTAAGTGGTGGTGGTAACAAGCAAAAAGCCATGAGGGCCAAGGCTCGCAGGGACAAAAGAAATGAAGCAGAAGATGCAAGAAGCCTGGAGGCTGGCGATAATAAATTACAGGTAACAGAATTTATTAGTGTGAGTGAGCTGGCCAGTCTTATGGACGTAAGCTTTGCTGATGTTATCAGTAAGTGTATGAGCCTGGGTATCATGGTGTCCATCAACCAAAGACTAGATGCGGAAGTAATTGAGCTGGTAGCAAGTGAGTTTGGGTTTGATGTGGAGTTTATTGATATGGAGAAGCAAATGGAAATGGAGGATGACGAGGAGGATGAAGATGATGCAGATAGTTTACAGCCTCGCAGCCCCATTGTAACCATTATGGGACACGTAGACCATGGTAAAACATCGTTGCTGGACTACATACGCAGCGCTAACGTGGTTGCCGGTGAGGCAGGGGGTATTACCCAGCACATTGGCGCTTACCGTGTGGAAGTAAGCGATGGCAGGGAAATAACGTTCCTGGATACACCCGGCCACGAAGCTTTTACGGCTATGCGCGCGCGCGGAGCCAAGGTTACGGATATTGCAGTAATTGTAGTAGCGGCTGATGATGCAGTGATGCCGCAAACCCGTGAGGCCATAAGCCACGCACAGGCCGCCGGTGTGCCCATGATCTTTGCTATCAACAAAATTGATAAAGACGGGGCTAATCCAACAAAAATATATGAGCAGCTTTCGCAAATGAATATTTTGGTGGAAGAGTGGGGCGGTAAATTTCAAAGCCAGGAATTATCTGCCAAGAAAGGACTGAACATAGATAAATTATTGGAAAAAATATTGCTGGAAGCAGAATTGCTGGAGCTGAAAGCCAACCCTGATAAGGAAGCAACCGGTACAATTATCGAAGCTTCGCTTGATAAGGGCCGTGGGTTCGTGGCTACCCTGCTGGTGGAGAACGGTACCCTGGAGCAGGGTGACCTGGTGGTGAGCGGGCAGTACTATGGCCGTGTAAAAGCTATGTTCAATGAGCGAAATAAAAAGCAGGATGCTGCAGGCCCGTCTGCTCCTGCCGTAATATTAGGTTTGAATGGCGCTCCCCAGGCTGGTGAGAAATTTAAAGTATACGAGGATGAGGCAGAAGCAAAAGATATTGCTAACCGCCGTGCACAGATATTGCGTGAACAGGGTATGCGTACCAAGAAACACATTACGCTTGATGAGATCGGACGCCGCCTTGCGCTGGGTAACTTTAAAGAACTCAATATCATCATTAAGGGTGATGTGGATGGCTCTGTGGAAGCATTAAGCGACTCCCTGCAAAAGCTTTCTACAGAAGAGATACTGGTGAATGTTATACATAAAGGGGTAGGACAGATCAATGAAAGCGATATTGTGCTTGCTGAAGCTTCTGACGCCATTGTTATTGCCTTTAACGTAAGGCCTTCGGCACAGGCTTCAAGGCTTGCTGATAACGCGGGTATTGAAATTAAAATGTACTCGGTGATCTATAACGCTATTGAGGAAGTGAAGAGCGCAATGGAAGGTATGATGGAGCCTACGGTAAAAGAAAGGATCACTGCAAATGTTGAGGTAAAAGAAGTATTTAAGTTCGATAAAGCTACAGTAGCAGGATGTATTGTGCTGGATGGTAAGATTAAGCGTGATAATAAAGTAAGGCTGATACGCGATGGTATTGTGGTTTATCCTGTGGGTGAAAACGCAGTGGCGGAATTAGGCTCACTGAAACGCTTTAAAGATGATGCTAAAGAAGTACTGATGGGTATGGAGTGCGGTCTTACCATTAAAAATTACAGCGATATTAAAGTGGGCGATATTGTAGAGTCTTACGAGCTGGAAGAAATTAAGAGAACGTTGTAATAGTGAGTGATGAATGATGAGTGGTGCAACTGATTACTCATTACTGATCATTCGTCACAGACCATCAAACTTTTGTTAAATGCGGTGGATGGCCGTTTTTATGTAATTACCCTGATTAATTTTGAACCATGACCAAATATTTTTTAGCCGGTTTATTTTGCATCACACTTGGCATGGCTGCCTCTGCCCAGGGGCAATCGCAAAAAATTGTTGTTGATAAAATTGTAGGAGCAGTTGGTGACCGTATTATTTTGCAATCAAATATCCAGGACGCTATAACCGATGCGGCCCGTAATGGAGAAGAACTGCCTGAAGGAGCTGCCTGCCATATACTGGAGCAATCACTTGTATCAAAAATATTAGCCTTACAGGCAGAAAGGGATTCTTTGCCGGTTAGCGATGATGAGGTAGAAGCCAACCTGGATATGCGTGTGCGGAGCTGGGTAATGCAATTTGGAAGTGAGCAGGCGGTGGAAGATGTTGCAGGTAAAACCATTTACCAGCTGAAAGATGATTCAAGGCAGGCTATTAAGGAGCAGATGCTGGCACAGGCTATGCAAAAAAAGATTGTTGAAAATGTACATATTACTCCAACAGAAGTAAAAGCTTTTTTTGACCGCGTACCGGCTGATAGTATTCCTTTCCTGGAGTCGGAACTTGAAATCGGGCAGATCAATATTTATCCTAAGGCAGCAAAAGAAGTGGAAGAGTATATTTATAATGAGATGATGAATTACCGCCGGCAAATAGAAAGCGGCAGTGTGAGTTTTGCTGACCTGGCAAAAAAATATTCGGAAGACCCTGGTAGTCGCGACCGTGGTGGCGCTTACGAGATTAACAGGAATGATAAAGACCAGTGGGATCCTGTATTCCTGTCAACCGCTTTCAGGCTTAAAGCCGGGGAGCTTTCCCTGCCGGTAAAATCGAACAAATTTGGCTACTTTTTAATTTACTGTGAAAGCCGCCGCGGAGATAACGCTAAAGTTCAGATGATATTAAGGATACCCCCGGTTACACAAACAGAGCTGGATATTGCCAAAGCAAAGCTTGATTCTGTACGCCAGGAAATTATAGAGGGAAAGGTGACTTTTAAAGATGCTGCCTATAAATATAGCGAGGATGAATCGGTAAAAAGCTATGGGCCGTTTGTACTTAATCAGAACGGCTCAACCTATGTTCATATAGATCAGCTGCCTGATAAGGAAATGGTACAGACTTTAAGTACCTTAAAGGTGGGTGACTACTCCCATCCTGTTACTTTTACTAATGATCAGGGCAAAAAAGGCGTAAGGCTGCTATATCTGAAATCAAGAACAGAGCCGCACCGGATGAACCTCCAGGATGATTATAATAAAATTGCTGAGATGGCCCTCGCTACTAAAAAGAATAAAGCCATTGATGACTGGCTTACTAAAAAGGTGCCTACTTTTTATGTCCTGGTTGATAAAGATGCCGCCGGTCAATGTCCTAATCTGGAAAAATACCAGGCCACAAGTAACAGGGGATTTTAGTATAAAGGGTATCAATGTTATCAGCTAGGCGGTTTCAGGCATTAACTATCTAGAATTCCAGACGCCTGCTATTTATAGCTCCTTCTTGTACTGTAAAAGTACACCATTACCAGGCTTACCAGCAGCAATATACCTACAAACTGATGGGTGATGCCCAGCCACAGTTTTGCCTGTGGATTGAGGTAATGTACCAACGTAAATATTCCGAGTGCGACCTGTATTATTGTTGTAAGCAGCGGTATATTGCGCAACCTGTACACGGTTGAACTTACAGGCTGGCGATAAAGCATTACCGTGTATAGAACCACTAATATAGTAATAAGATAAGCCAGCCCCCGATGTATGAATTGTATGGCCAGCAAATTATGAAAAATGCCGCCTTCGCTCATATCCGGTACCCACTGGCCATTAATACTGGGCCAGGTAATAGCAGATTTGGCAGCATGTGTGCCTGCCATAAAAGCGCCGTATATGAGCTGAATGGTTAAAATAACCAACAGCAGCCATGTAAAATTTTTTATAGCCGGCAGGTTCAGCTTTTTAAAATCCGGAACCGATATTTTTAAGGCAAACCATACTACATACACCAGCAATACTAAAGCAGCCATAAAATGGACAGCCAGCCGTATATGGCTCACATATACCAGGTCAGTACCCACGCCACTGGCTACCATGATCCAGCCAATAGCGCCCTGCAATGCCCCTAATACAAGCAAAATAACCATCGGCCATAACATGCTCCGGTCTATTTTCTTTTTGTAAATAAAATAGGCAAAAGGAATAATAAACACTATTCCTATAAAGCGGCCCCAATTACGGTGCAGCCATTCCCAGAAATAAATAAATTTGAAATCCTTGAGAGTAAAATAATTGTGGATGTATTTGTATTGGGCTATCTGCTTATATTTTTCAAAGGCTACGTTCCAGTCCTGTTCATTCATAGGAGGTAATGCTCCCAGAATAGGCTTCCATTCAGTAATAGAAAGACCGCTGCCGGTAAGCCTGGTTATCCCACCTAATAATATTTGTATCACAATCATTACGGCCCCTGTAAATAACCATATAGCTACCGGCCTGTTCTTTTTTAAGTCCATAGTGATGGCAAAATTATGTGCCAAATCGGGATAACCTTCAATTTTTGATTTTTTATCTTGCTATTTGCCTTTTCGTATTTCAAAATCAGTTTCCCACTGCTTCGGTTTTACATTTAGCTTCCGGTCAATTGCCTCAATTAATTCCGGCTGTCGCCGCTCGCCAAAAAACTGCCCCGGATCCCATTTCAGGTTCTTATTGGTATCGTATAAAATCTTCATATCATAATCTCCGGGAGGATACAGCTGAAGCTGCACGATACGGCTGGCAGGTATAGGAAAAGCATTCAGAACTGATGTCCCCTGGGTAATTAACAATACGGGGTTCCTGTTAAGGTCCACATCCACAAAAGTAATTTTTACCTGTCCGTAATCATCCCGTGATTTGGTTGTAAACTTAATAGTATCATTCCTGACTATCTGCCTGTTGATACTGTCAGATGCAAAATCCTTTTCCAGAGTAAGGTTGTAGGCCGTGTCTTCAAGCCAGGGTACGTTTATAGTTACCACACGGGCTGTGCTGTCTAATGTGATCTTATAGTCTTTTACCGGACTAAAGGTAGTATCCATAGTCAGGCTCATTTTCGTGGTATCAAAAGTTTTCAACGGGTTATCGAAAGTAATAGTAAAAGCCTTTAACAGGTCCTGTTTTTTGCTTTCAAGACTGGTTTTGTATTTCAGCCTTTTTTCTTTTTCATTGATCTCTGTTTCTTCCTCTGCCTCCTCTTTCTTTTTCTCAGGCTCATAAGCCCATAGTCTTACGGGCGCAGGAGGTTCAGGGGCTATTGTTATAACAGAATCTGCAAAAGCAAAGATCTGTTCTTCGTTATACATATAAGAGCCGCTTTCGTCTTTTGTAGCAAACAAACGGTATTGGCCCGGGGCCAGGTAGCGAAAGAAAAATATACCGCTGCTATCCACCGTGGTTACATACCTGGGGCGCTCTTTTACAACGGCACTATCATCAAGGTTACTGTATAGCATAACAGATAAGGTAGAATCCACCTTCCCTGTAGCGGCCATTTTTACAACGCCGCTTAATTGCATCGAATCAATATAAGTACCGGTAGAAACAACATAAAGGAGATCTTTTCCCTTGTTGCCTTCGTTCAGGTCTTTAATGGCGTTGGCAAAATTATAAACATAAGTAGTATTGGGCTGCAAAGTGTCTTTTATCTTCACGGTTACTGTGCGCAGCTTCCTGCTTACTTCAGGCATCAGTTTAGGAAAAGGCGAAACAATGAGGTTTTTGTAAATATCATTAAGCTCCACATATTCATCAAATTCAATTTTTATTTCCTTGGCGTTAAAGTTCAGGGTTTCGTTTTCGGGCGTTACCGATATAATTATGGGAGGCAAAGAGTCTCTTGGCCCGCCGGAAGGAGGCACAATGCTTGCACAGCCTGTTTCGGAAAACATAAATGCCAGGCCTGAAGCCAGTATTAAAACCAATACCAGTATATTCTTAATACGCATATTAAAGCAAACATAAAACGTTTTTGGGCAAGATGATGGGGTGCCCTCAATTTTTAATTTTCCGTTAGCAACCGCAGCATACAATTATCTTTGCAGGATGCAATTTTCATCTGCACTGTTAGAATCTGCTGTCAACGAGTTCTCGCACCTGCCGGGTATTGGCAAAAAGACGGCATTGAGGCTGGTTTTGCATTTATTAAAGCAGGATGAACACCAGGTAGCCCATTTCAGCGAAACCATTGCCCGTATGCGCAAAGAGATCCGTTTTTGTAAAAGATGCTTTAACGTTGCCGATGGTGATTTTTGCTCTATATGTGCCAATTCTTACCGGCAGCAGAAAACTATTTGTGTGGTAGAAAATATACGTGATGTTATTGCCATTGAAAGTACCCAGCAGTTTAACGGAACCTATCATGTATTAGGCGGTGTTATATCACCCCTGGATGGTATTGGGCCGGATCAGCTGCATATTGATTCCCTGGTGGAACGTATTGAAAAGGAAAATACAGAGGAACTGATATTTGCCCTCAATCCCAATATTCAGGGCGATACTACTATTTATTATATCCAGAAAAAATTACATGGCCGTGATCTGCGCATTACTACCATTGCCCGGGGTATTGCATTTGGCGGGGAGCTGGAATATGCAGATGAGCTGACTTTGGGCCGCAGCCTGCAAAACCGTCTCCCGGTGGAAAAGTATATGAACCGGTAAAAATATAAATTCCGGCGGAGCGGCCCGAATAGGATTGAACCTTATTTTTGTAGCCATTTTAATACAAGGTGCTTCAATAATGCGATATCAGCTTCCAACATTTCTTACTGCTTTGTGTAGCTTTTTATTGATCGCAGCATCTGCGCAGAAGCAACAGTTCACCATTGTCTCGGAGAACGACAGCTATATTTCTGTTAATAATGATGGCTACTATACTAATGGAGTAAGGCTGGCTTACCAATGGAGCAGCACTTCACCTGCAAGGAAAAAAACAGAAAGAGTCCACAGCTTTTACGTAGGGCATAATATCTATACCTCGCAGTTTTCAGGCGAAATGAAAAAAGAAAGGTTAGACCGGCCCCTGGCCGGTTATCTATATGCCGGATATCATAACAGCCTGTATAACGCAAAGGAGGACCTGTTAAAATGGGGAATCAGC
>DAOLFI010000651.1:0-2972 GCA_035326385.1 Niabella sp. | reverse complement strand
CTTGTAATCCCATCCCCAGGAGGTTTCATTCAGGCCCAGCCTGTCGTTGACAATAATACCGGGCTGCAGTTTACGGGTCAGCTTTAATAAATTTTCAGCATCCCATTCTTTATATCCTTTTTCCGGATATGAAAAGTCAAAAAACAGCTGGTCTATTTTTCCATACCGGGTAAGCAGCTCTGTAACCTGGTCTTTCATGTATTGCTGATAGCGCTCCATCTTTCTGCCGGCGTTAGCCTTTTCCCTTTCTTCTTTAGCAGTGGGAGTAGGCGGATGGCTGCCATCATATACAAAATCAGGATGGTGCCAGTCTATGAGAGAATAATAAAAGCCTATTTTTAACCCTTCTGCACGGAAGGCATCCACAAAGTCTTTTAAAAGATCTTTTCCATAAGGCGTATTGGTCACTTTATAATCCGTGTATTTGCTGTCCCATAAGCAAAAGCCTTCGTGGTGCTTGGTGGTCAGCACTACATATTTCATTCCTGCGGCTTTGGCTTCTTTTGCCCATTGTACGGGGTTGTACAGATCAGGATTGAAATTGTTAAAATACTTTTTATAGTTCTCCGGGGTTATCTTTTCGTATAATTGAATCCATTCATGCCTGGCGGGCAAGGCATACAATCCCCAATGGATGAACATACCAAACCTGTCGTTTGTCCACCACTCCATACGTTTTGCTTTGGCTTCAGGGGTTTCCTTTGCCCAGGCAGGTGCCTGATCCTGCGCTCTGCCTTTTATGCAGGGAAGAAGGAGCAACATTACTACTGGTAAAATGTACCTGGCAAACTGTTTCATTAACATCCTGTTTTTAATAAATAGGTGTATAAATATTTTTCCGCGTTTTAGCTGTTGTCACCAGAAGGAACAACTGCCGCGCGGCCATCAGAACCCGCCTAAAAGATACAGTCTTCTGGAATTACATGTGTGCTTTTTCCAGTTCTTTAACATCAATTTTTCCCGGCCTTGTTTCTATTTTTATTACAAAAGGATCTTTGCTGGTAAATGTACCAGGTAATGTAATATCAAAATATACGTTCTTGTCAAGATCAATACCTATATCAGTAAACTTCATTTTTAGCGCTGCTTTATTGGCTAACAGTGATGCTGCTGTTGGCACTTCTGTTGCAGTTCTCGGAATTTTAATTCTTATAAGATCGTTAACCGGGCGGTTAAATATTGTCAGGTATAAAGCATGCTCCTTTTTTGTATAATATCCATAGCCGGTAGGTTCAAGCGGAGCATGTGTGGCGCCATAAACGGCTTCACTGTTCAGTTTCATCCAATCGCCTATTTCTTTGGCCAGTTTATCTTCACCAGAGTGCATACGCCCGTTTCCGTCAGGTCCGAAATTGATAACCAGGTTGCCATCCATTGAAACCGTGTGCATCAGCATGTCAATCAGGTCGTAGGAAGTTTTTGTATAAAATGGTGACCAGTCTTTAATATAGCCCCAGCCATTAGGCGGAATGGTCATTACACAATCCCAGTCGTTGCCATTCAGCCATTCATATTTTGCTGGCAGCTTGCGCTCCCAGCCCTGCTCATAGTCGCCCAGTAAATCCCCATTCGAGTCAAAATGCCTTTTGCCAAATTCATCATTTCTGAAACGGCTGCCAATAACCAGCCCCGGATGTGCAGCACGCAAATCTTTTTCTAATTGATAAGTCCATTCGTAAGCGTCTATCCAGGCCTTATCCCAGGTGCCGTCAAACCAAAAGCCTTTCATTTTGGGGTAATGATTCAGCAGTTCAAAAAGCTGGTTGCGGGTGTAAGTCAAAAACTTCTCATAAGAAGCTTTCTGTGCATCGGTTTGCGGCGCTGCACTTTGGTAGTCTTTATTATACCAGTCAATAATTGAAAAATAGAGATATACATCAATTCCTTCCGCAGTATAAGCGTCTACCAACTGCTGAATAATATCTTTTTTATAAGGAGATTGAGCAATGGTATAGTCGGAATATTTACTGGGCCATAAACAAAACCCATCATGATGCTTGGTAGTAATGATCATATAGCGTGCACCCATTTGCTTTGCCTGTTTCGCCCACCGCTTTGCATCAAAATCTTTTGGATTAAATTGTTTATATAAGTTATCATACGTTTGTTTCCAGTTTTGAGGAGCGGTCTCTCCAGACCATACTCTTATCCATTCGGATGCGGTAGGTGCTTTTACACCGTTCCACTCGCCACCTGCAATAGCATACACGCCCCAGTGAATAAACTGGCCCAAACCATATTCGCGAAAACGCTGCATATCTGCATCGGTACGCTTACCGGCTTGTAAAGGGCCGTACTTTAGTTCAATACGTTCTTTAGGTTTTTCTTTAGGACCATTCCAGCTTTGGGCACGGGTGTATAGCAACGTTCCCGTTAAAAGTATTGTTATTGCCGTTTTCAGGGCTAATCTGTTCATACTGTTGTTCTTTTTATACCGGGTCAGACTTTATAAATACCAGTCTTTATAACGCTTTAGCGCTTCAAGGTAATAGTAATCGGCATAGACCAATGGCACATCTATTTCTGAATTTAAAGGTAGGGCGCCGGTGCTGTGCTTTAACAAAAAACCCCCGTTCTCTCCAACCTTAGCTTTATATTTTTCACCTGATAAAGACACGATCATATCCCGCGCATTGTCAATGTACGATTGCTTTTCCGTACCGCTGGTGTATTGCGCCAGCTCTAATAATGCTGATGCAATCAATGCACCTGCAGAAGCATCCCTTTTAGCATTAGGAATTTGCGGGGCGTCAAAATCCCAATAAGGAATTTTATCCTTCGGCAGATTAGGGTGCCTTAAAATAAAGCCCGCAATTTTTCGCGCATGATCAAGATAACGCCTGTCTTTTGAAAAACGGTACATCATCGTATAACCATATAAGCCCCAGCCCTGCCCGCGCGACCAGGAAGAACAATCTGCCGCACCCTGCCAGGTGGCTTTCCGCCGCGGCAGGCCTGTTTCCAGGTCATAG
>DAOLFI010000650.1:0-2974 GCA_035326385.1 Niabella sp. | reverse complement strand
CAGCATCCTTAAAATAAGAACTATACCATACAGTAACTTTTGAAGCGCCGTTGGGCACGTTGAAATTCATTTGTAAATAGGAGGGAGCAGATAAATTCTGTTGCAGGCGCACGCCATTAACGCCGGAAGAGGGACGATCATCAAAAATATAGAAAGGGTTGACAACAATGGCACCATGCTCTAAGCTCCAGGTTCCTGAATTACCGCTATAACTTCCGGAAATATTAGTGCCGGAACGGGTCTCAAAGCTTTCAGGAAAATTGGTGTACAACAGGCTGTTATCCGCAGTTTTATTCAAATCAATCGTAGCAACTACAGGGAGATGATCTGAAGCATTCGTATTGATAATTTGTCCATTACTAATATCAATGCTTCTACTTGCAAAGATATAATCAAGCTTTTTAGCAGGATTCCAGGTTGGAAATGTAAAAATGTTATCAGGCATTGCATCTACAGACCTGCTTTTAAGCCCCATTATGTTATGCCCGGCAGGAAGCTCATTCAAATCACCCATTAATAAGTTTTTGCCGCAATGCTCTTCCATAAAAAGGACTGTTTCTTTAAACTGAGTATGTCTGGAAACACTATCCAGCCCCCAATGTGTAACAAATGCTTCCAGGCTTGTTCCATTTACATCAAGCCTGGTTCGCAAAATTCCCCGGTTATAATCATCCCCTTGAGAGAACATGCGTTTTTCAGCTTCTGCAATCCTGTATTTGGTAAGTAAAGCATGGCCACACTCTCTAAGATTACCACCCGAGCCCGCATCAGGAGGAAGTACCGTGGTTCCCTGAAAAGCATAATTCATCTGGAGTGCGTTTGCTATATAAGCTACCTGGTCAATATATCCGCTTCTGGAGCTGTAAAATCTATCTATCTCATTTAAAGC
Source organism: Niabella sp. (assembly GCA_035326385.1). Taxonomy (GTDB): domain Bacteria; phylum Bacteroidota; class Bacteroidia; order Chitinophagales; family Chitinophagaceae; genus Niabella. The sequence continues at coordinate 2,085 of DAOLFI010000650.1, read as the reverse complement.
AACTATGGAGGCTCCTGACTGCTGTATTACATTTACAACCCTATCCAGGTTAACAACTCCGTCCGTACCCCATGCATATCTTATATTAAAAACAAGCACCTTAACACTATCTTCGGCTAATAAGGCTGTGGCAGTATTTTTAAGGCCAGCTCCCTCAAATTCTTCTATACCCGGCTTATAATCTTTCTGACAGGAAAAAATCAGAAAAATGAACAGGAGCAAAGGCAAGTAATATTTCGCATTCATATTTGTTTAGTTTTTGATTTTAAAAAGAAGGTATTAAATAAAATTCATTTTCCATTTTTTGCGTATTTCAAATCAAAAATAAACGCAAAAAACATAATAATAAAATTTATATTGAATAATATAGGATATATTTATGCATCATTGTTGCATATAAGTAATAAAATATTAAATTATTGCGTTTTTATGCGTTTTTAAACAAACAAATTAGTATTGCTTTTAAATATTATTTTTGATACTCTAAAAAGAGCAAGCACTATTATGCTAAAAGAAGAACGTTTAAAAGTTATACTGCGCGAAATAAATCTATATAACAAAGCATTATCCAGCGATCTGAGTGACCTCCTCCAGGTATCAGAGGATACGGTGAGAAGGGATCTTAAAGAATTAACCGAGGCGGGGCTTGTTACTAAAGTGCACGGAGGCGCTATAAGTAAATCGTTAATCACGCCATTCCAGAAAGAAGAAAAAACATATGGCGCTGATAACAAACATATTATTGCAGAAAAAGCTCTAACCCTTTTAAAAAGAGACCAGGTTGTTCTTATAGAAGGAGGAACCACTATCCAGGCTTTTGCGAAAATTATTCCCGCTAACCTGGCGCTCCATTTCTTTACCATAAGCCCGCATACAGCTATTGCTTTATCAGAAAATGAAAATATACTGGTAAACACTATAGGGGGAAGATTGCAAAAAGACTCCTATCTGCATACAGGAGCGGAAGTAGTGAATCAGCTAACTGATATTTATGCCAATATATGCTTCCTGGGTGCGAACGGGTTTTCTGTGGAACAGGGGTTAAGTGATATTGACTGGGATATTGTTCAGGCTAAAAAAGCTGTGATCCAGGCATCAAAAAAAACTGCTGTTATGTGCATTAGCGAAAAGCTAAACAGTAACAGAAAATTTATAGTGGCCTCTTTATCTCAAATAGATTATCTCATAACAGAGCTACCTGCAGACAGTCCATTGCTGGCGCCTTATAAAGAAGCGGGAATAGATATTCTTTAAATAACTGGTTTTCTATATAATTTCTTTTAGATATAGAAAAACGGGCTAACTATTTCTTAATAATAGTCCTTAAACGGCTTATTGAAAATAACTTCATTACAATCCCAATTGATGTACAGCGGCCTCCACACCGCGTATCTCTGCCAGCCCTTTCAGCCTTCCAATAGCTGAGTAGCCGGGATAGGTCTTTTTATGCAGATCGTCCAGCATCTGGTGGCCATGGTCGGGCCGCATAGGAATGCTGCGCTGTTGTTCTTTTTGTAGCTGCGTCACATATTGAATAATATCCACAATATTGCCGTTTCCTTCCAGGTGGTTGGCCTCAAAGAAGTTACCGTCCTCATCCCTGTCTGTACTGCGCAGGTGGAGGAAGTAAACCCGCTCGCCATATTTTTTGATCATAGCCAAGAGATCATTATCCTTTCTGGCGCTGTAAGAACCAGTGCAAAAACAAAGCCCGGCATTTTTTGAAGGCACATTCTTAAACAATGCCTCAATATGCTCGTCTTTGCTCATAATACGCGGTAATCCTAAAATAGGATAAGGCGGATCGTCGGGATGGATTGCCAGCTGCACACCATATTCTTCAGCAGCAGGTGCAATTTCATTTAAGAAAGAAAAAAGATTTTGCTGTAACTGGTCTGCAGAGATATTACCATATTCATCCAGTAATGATAAAACTTCTTCAGTGGTAAATAAGCCGTCAGATCCGGGCAGGCCCATCAGGCAGGAGACTTTCAATTTTTCAATTTCACTGAGGCTAAGGCTATCAAAGAACTTTTTAGCCTTTTTAACATCAGCCTCTTCGTAGTCATTTTCAGCACCAGGTCG
>DAOLFI010000649.1:0-2982 GCA_035326385.1 Niabella sp. | reverse complement strand
CCAATCATATAGTTAGTTCTGTTTATACTGCAATACAAAAATGCTTACACCGGTTTCTGTGTTATTGAGCAGCACCGTATCACTCCACTGAAAACTGCACTGCGGAAGCAGGGAAATAACAAAGGGTTTCGCCACCAGCCTTTGAGGAGTACTTACAATAACGGTGGTATAGTTAGCAAGAAAATATTCAATTACTTTTTGCAGTTCTTTAAATAATTCCGGTTCATAATTTACATCGCTTAGCAATACAACGTCAGGAAGCGCTATTTTGGAGGTTTCTGTCCAGTTTAAGGTGGCTGCTGTAACGTTGGATAACTGTAAATGCGCTGCTGATGCCGTTACAAAAGCTTCGGCAAGAGGTTCTTTATCAGTAATGGTTACCTGCCGGGCCAGCGGGGCGGAGAATAATCCCGGCAATCCCAGTCCTGCTGCCAGTTCCAGCACCTTCCTGTCAACAATATATTCAGGGTACTTATTTAAGAACCGGCACAACCCAATTGATGCTGGCCATACCTGCGCCCAGTAAGCATCTTCTTTATTGTTTTGGTACAAATGCTGTATAAATGCCGGCTGCGGCACATACATTTCTATTGCTGTTTTATCAATAGTATAAGATTGAAGTGTGGAAGGGATTTGCATGAGGCTGTAAAGGTGAACATTTTTAAGGTATAGATATTACAGTTCTTTGCCGGTACTTAATTTTAAATAGGATTACTGAAGTTGAGCCTATGTTCATTAACCGGACTATTGTAAAAATAGATTGGCAGTAGTTGTTTTTATTCTGTCAGGGTAATTGTGTTTGAACAAATAAGCAATCGGAACTGTGTCAGGATAATTTAAGGTTCAAAGTTTATGGAAGTCTGATTTTGCCATCGGTGTTGTTATACAATTATTGCCAACGTCAGTGGCTTTGTACAGGTGTGACAATACAATTTCGTCTGTCCGTAACTGCTGATTAATAATTTTGCTGAAATTAAACATAACCGCTGATACTCATGAGTTATCCTTGCTTTTTATTATTGTGTAATAGTAAAATATGAAACCTGCCAAACAGCCTGCTATTGTGGCATAAACATCATTAGTATCGTAATAAAGGCCTGTCCCTTTTTGAGTGACTTCGTGCGCCAAAAGCCCGATCAGGGCAATAGCAGATGTTATGATCAAGACGATTAGTTGCTGTTTTTTCGAGAAGTGTTTTTTGTTGGTGTCTTCAGCATACATTAATACCATTAAGATCAATATGCCAAGGGATATAATTCCGAAAGCTGCAAGAAAGTTGGGGAGCCATCCTAATATGGTGCTAATAGTACCGTATTCGCTTTTGCCGTATACAGGTCTGATAAAAGTGCGTATTACTTCAATTAAAATAAATATTAGCGGGGTGAAAATACTAAGTACTGTTGTTTTCTTTTTATTTCTATTCATTTTTGATTTTTAGCACTAACTTTCAAAAGAAGAACGTCCCAATCCGATTTTCCGATTTTCAGTCATCCAGGTAGAAATATGCAATGCTTGCAAGTATTTACATTTTATTCGGCAGGCTTATTGCCCAAAATGTACCTTACACATCCTTTTACCAGCAGCCACTGCGCCATTGTATAGGTGATCATAATAGCCCAGCCGCCCCATGTATAGGGTTGATAGAATTTATTGATAGCTAAAACTGAATCGGAAACCACGAATAAAATAGCACCGGTAAGGATATACCGTGCTGTAAGGTTATCTTTTAAATCATACAGGTGCATGGCAATTAAAAGCATAAAGCTGATAACGAGGCCATAAATAATTACAGCATACTTTAACCCGCCTAAGTGCGGCAATAAAAAATTGATGATCAGGAAATAATATACGGCTACAATAATTGCTGCATACCATTTTCCTGTAATGCCTTCTTTTGTTCTTATTGTATGAAAACACACTATGTAAAAAATATGTGCAATTAAAAATGCTATCAACCCAAGTATGAAAAACAGCTCATTGTTGTTGGCAAACATTAAAAGCGTATCGCCGGCTATGGAAAATAACAAAGCTCCGATGATCCATTTTTTTAAAGTAGAGGAAACCTGTATTGTTGACGAGATAAAATAGCCCAGCAGGGAGGTGACCAGCAACGGCTTAAAAATGAGCAGCAGCACATCATTGCTTATAGCCATGCCTGCAAAGTAGCCGGCTACTACTGCAAGGAAAATGTACGACCAGTGTTTTGGTTTCATTTTTTGATTCATTGTCTGTGGCTAATAGTTCATATTAACTCTTAACTATAACCTATTATGGCTCTATCCACGCTTCATTTTCTTTTAATAGATTGATTAGCTCATCCACTGCTACTTCGCTGTTCACATTGCGTTTTACTACTTCCTTACCTTTATATAAAGTAATTTTTCCTGGGCCGCTGCCCACATATCCGAAATCGGCATCGGCCATTTCACCCGGTCCGTTTACAATACAGCCCATGATGGCAATTTTCACTCCTTTCAGGTGGTGGGTTACAGACCGGATCCTGGTTGTGGTTTCCTGCAAATCAAATAATGTTCTGCCGCAGGAGGGACAGGAAATATATTCCGTTTTCGAAATGCGCATCCGTGCGGCCTGTAAAATACTAAAGGCAGTATTGTTGAGAAAAGCAGCCCCCTCCTTACCTCCCCCGGAGGGGGGGGAATATTGTCGGCCACTTAATGTGGTAATATTAAAATCATCATAGGTGTTTTTACTCATGCCCAGGCAGATACCATCACCAAAGCCATCTAGAAATAACGCGCCGGTTTCAGTGGCATAGTGAATCAGGTGCTCATCAGCAGTTTGCCAGTTGCTATCAGTAATAAATACAATGGGTGCAGTTATTTTTTTCTGTGCCAGTTGAATGCAGGTAGCACGAACCGTTTGCATCGCATTTTTTTGCGTGCTGCTCAAACACAGCACCGTATTAGGTTTTGAAGCAATAGCTTCTATATATTTTTCATCGCCCGGACAATCGATCATCAC
>DAOLFI010000648.1:0-2988 GCA_035326385.1 Niabella sp. | reverse complement strand
TATCAACACCTGGCTTTCAGCGTTTTGTACAGGCCGAATCATTTGATGTAACGTATGGTGGTGGCGAAGCCAATGTAGCTGTTGCCCTAAGCAACTACGGTTTAAATGGCGTGTTCGTTTCAAAAGTTCCTGATAATGCCATCGGCCAGTCTGCTATTAACCATTTACGTCGTTATGGTGTTGATACCGGCTATGTGGCGCGCGGGGGCGATAGGTTAGGAATTTACTTTTTGGAAACCGGCGCTTCTATGCGTGCATCGCAGGTTATTTACGACCGTGCCGGCGCTTCTATTGCCGATGTAGACGCCAGCGAATTTGACTGGGACAAAATATTTGAAGGGGCAGATTGGTTCCACACCACAGGTATCACACCTGCTTTAAGCGATAAAGCAGCGGCTTTAACCTTAGCTGCTTTAAAGGCTGCCAAAGACAGAGGTGTTACCACTTCTATTGATCTGAACTACCGCAAAAAACTGTGGAGCAAAGAAAAAGCACAGCAGGTAATGAGTGAATTGTGTAAATACGTAGATGTATGTATTGGTAACGAAGAAGATGCCGAAACAACGCTGGGCTTCAAAGCCGCTCATAGCGATATTACCAAGGGTGAGCTGAACCTTGACGGTTATAAAGATGTGATCCGCCAGATGAAAGAGAAGTTTGGCTTTAAATATATTGCCTCCTCTTTACGCGAAAGCTATAGCGCCAGTGATAACGGCTGGAGCGCCCTGGTAAGCGATGGTACTGAGTTTTATCATACCCGTAAATATGATGTGCGCATTGTAGACCGTGTGGGCAGCGGCGATAGCTTTGCCAGCGGCCTTATTTATGGACTGGTTACAGGTATGAGCATGGCCGATGCAGCTGAGTTTGGTGTTGCTGCATCAGCATTAAAACATACCATTCCCGGTGACTTGAACCATGCTACTCTGAGCGATGTAAAAACGCTTATGAAAGGAGATGCCAGCGGAAGGGTACAACGTTAAAGCCCCTCCAACCTCCCCGAAGGGGAGGATTTTATAAAAAGGGAAAATAATTTTTAAATAAAAAAACTCCCTCCCTTTCGGGGAGGGCTAGGGAGGGGTCTTATGATCATTGATTCATTACAAAGCGCGGCAAAATACTACAGTGTTCACCCGTTATTTGCCAAAGCTTTTGAGTACGTAGCCGGTGTTGATCTTGCAGGTATAGAACCTGGCACTTACGAAATTCAGGACGATGCGCTTAAAGCTATTGTTTCTGATAAAGAAGGTAAATCCAGGGAAGAATCGTTACAGAAGTTTGAATGCCATCGAAAGCATATTGATATCCAGGTTTGCATTAACGGGTTGGAAGAGATCGGCTGGAAACCTATTGAAAAATGTGAGAAAGATAATGGCGGTTATGACAATGCTAAAGATGTGCAGTTCTGGGGCGATGCACCCGACACATATTTCAGGCTTACCAACAACCAGTTCGTAATTCTTTTTCCCGAAGATGTACATGCACCCATGATTGGTGCAGGTGAGGGAACTATAAAGAAGATGGTCATTAAAGTGAAGTTAACAGGTTAATAAGTTAACGAGTTGGGGTTGCAACTAAGAGTGCAGCCTATCAGCTAATTAGCTAATTAGCGTACGTATTATCACATTATCATATTATCATATTAAAAAAATGGCTACAACACAACAAGCAATAGATGCAATTATAGAGCAGGGCATGCTGCCCTTATATTTTAATGCCGATGAAACAGTAACGGTAGAAATTCTGCGTGCTGTATATAAAGCAGGTGTAAAAGCAATTGAGTATACCAGCCGTGGAGAAACTGCGTTGAAGAATTTTACGAAAATGGTAGAAGTACGCAATGCGGAAATGCCGGGTCTTTTGCTGGGTATTGGTACGGTAAAAACACTGGCCCAGGTAAAAGAATATCTATCCGTTGGTGCTGACTTTTTAGTAAGTCCGGGCTATGTTGCAGAAATAGCTGAGTATGCAGTAGCTAACGATATTTTATATGCGCCTGGTTGTATGACGCCCACAGAAATAATAGCAGCAGAAAGTGCTGGCGTAAAATTTATAAAGCTGTTCCCGGGCGACACTTTGGGCTCAAAATATTTGTCTGCCATTAAACCGGTTTTCCCTGCTCTTCTGTTCATGCCTACAGGCGGTGTGGATACAACGAAAGAGAATATTGAAGGCTGGTTCAAAGCCGGCGTTTGTGCTGTGGGTATGGGAAGCAAGCTTATCAGTAAGCAATTGATGGACGATAAGGATTATGCAACCATAGAAAAATCCACCAGGGAAGTTTTTGCAACTATAGCATCTATAAAAGCGAAATAAGTTTGACAAATATTTTTTTCATTATAACCGCATTGCAAACTCCCCTCTCTTTTGTCCGGAAGGACTCCTTTGGAGGAGAGGGGCAGGGAGTGAGGCACAAAAATAAAACGACATGCAGCAAGCCAATGGAAATGGTAAGATGACCAATTACAGGTGGACCATCTGTGCGATGCTATTCTTCGCAACAACTATTAATTATCTCGACAGGCAGGTTTTGTCTTTGACATGGAAGGACTTTATTGTACCTGAGTTTCACTGGACTAATAATGATTATGGTACTATTACTGCTATTTTCTCTATTGTATATGCCGTTTCCATGCTTTTTGCAGGGCGTTTTGTAGACTGGATGGACACCAAGAAAGGCTTTTTATGGGCTATTTTCATTTGGTCGATAGGTGCATGTATTCATGCTTTTTGTGGTATAGCCACTTCCGGTATTGTTGCGGGTAAATGGGCTGTTGGTTTTGAAGGAGCCCGGGAAGCCCTGGCCGCAGTAAGCGATATAGGAAAAATTGCCAGCGTAAGCGTTTCTCTCTTCATTTTTGCACGTATTGTGCTGGCCGTGGGAGAAGCCGGAAATTTTCCTGCTGCAATTAAAGCTACGGCGGAATACTTTCCCAAGAAAGACAGGGCGTACTCAACCAGTATTTTTAACGCAGGCGCTACCATTGG
>DAOLFI010000647.1:0-2990 GCA_035326385.1 Niabella sp. | reverse complement strand
CTATATTTTATATGGGCGTGAACTCCGGCGCTTTTTTCGGCATTTTGCTGTGCGGGTATTTAGGTGAAAAAGTAGGCTGGAGCTGGGGCTTTGGCCTTGCAGGCGTGTTTATGCTTTTTGGACTGATCCAGTTCTGGCTGGCACAGAATATATTTGGAAATATAGGTTTAAAACCTGTGAAGAAAGATGCCGTTGCCGTAGCAAACGCTGCACCGGAAGCGGATAACGACAAGCTAAATCCCTTTTCTGGAGGGCAATTGGCGCTTATTGGGCTTATGGTTATTTTAGGCTTATTGTGGATCATTTTTGAGCCGGCTAAGCTGATCTCGAACGGCAAAATAGATATTTTTAATTTCAGTGTTGCAGGAATATCAGGTAATAATTTTACCATTTTGCTGGCCGTGGTATTATTCATCTGCCTGCTGATTTACAGGCTTTCACGTTATTCGCCCATTACAAGAGATAAAATGATTGCTGTATCATTCTTTGCATTTCTTACCATGTTCTTCTGGGCTATTTTTGAACAGTCGCCCGGCACCCTTACTATTTTTGCCAGGGATTATACCAACCGGGTGCTGGAAGGAGGCGCCGGAACGGCCTTTAAATTGACAAACGCTTTAATAACCATTGTACCACTTACTATTATTACCTGGGTGCTGCTGAAATTATTTGGCCAGACTTTTAAAAAGTATGCAGTTGCAAATCTTATCCTGGCTACCAGCTTTGTGATTGTATGGGGCATTGCATTGTGGATGCTTTACAACCAGGTGTCGGAAAAAACACTCGAAGTGCCTGCCTCCTGGTTCTCTACTTTAAATTCCTTATTTATCATCAGCCTTGCACCATTGTTCTCAAAATGGTGGAGCAGCAGGTACAATCCTTCGGCTAATGTAAAATATGCTGTTGGCATGAGCCTGCTGGCGCTGGGAATGGTATGCGTGGCTATAGGAGCAGGCTCTATAGCCCCGGGAGCCAAAACGGCATCGGTAAGTATGATATGGCTGATATTAGTGTACCTGTTTCATACCATGGGAGAACTGTGCATATCGCCTGTAGGCTTATCTTACGTAAGCAAGCTGGTGCCACCGCGTATGATAGCCGTTATGTTTGGAATCTGGTATCTGGCGGTGGCCATTGGTATGAAGGGAGCGGCAAAATTTGGAGAGAACGTTGATAAGATTGCGGATGAAAAAGGGATGAGCTATTTCTTCTGGCTGCTGGCAGGCGTATCATTTGCCGTGGCAATAGTGGCTGTTCTCTTTACACCTGTTATCAGGAAGAAAATGCATGGCGTGCGATAAAATTATATTTTAAAATCAGCTCCAACAATTTAGTTGGAGCTTTTTACTTTTAAATGTACTTTTAGAAATTGCTTTATATATAATTTTTCAATTTATACCAATATGCAGCAGGAAACCAGCTTAGAGCAAATCCAGAACTTTGAAGGGAAATATCCAAAACAGCTGTGGTCGCTGTTTTTTTCAGAAATGTGGGAGCGCTTTTGTTTTTACGGGATGCGCGGTATGCTTACTTTTTTTATGGTGCACCAGCTGTTCTTTGACGAAAAGAGCGCACAACTTCAGTATGGCGCTACCCAGGCTTTTGTATATGCATTCACTTTTATAGGGGGTTTGTTTGCCGATAAAATCCTGGGGTTTAAAAAATCCCTGTTTTGGGGAGGTATATTAATGATTGTGGGAAGCCTGATACTTGCCACGGACCCTAAACAGTTTTTCTTTCTTGGTATCAGTTTTACCGTAATCGGAACCGGTTTCTTCAAACCCAATATTTCCACTATGGTAGGCGCCCTTTATAAACCCGGTGATGTACGTAGAGATGCCGGCTTCTCCCTCTTTTATTCAGGCATCAACCTCGGCGCTTTATTGGGGGGTTATATTTGTATTTCAGTGGGAAAAGGCACTATGTTGTCCTCAGTAATCCCCGAAAACCTTAGATGGAACGTGGCATTTGGATTTGCAGCAGTGGTTATGTCAATTAGTTTAATTACTTTTTTACTTACCAAGAAGCACCTGGGGCCTATAGGAAATTCTCCATTTGCCGCAAAAGGATTAAAAGGGAAAAGCTGGTACGATTACCTGGTTTACGCTGGCGCACTGGCTATGGTTCCGGTTATTATGGCAATGGTATCCAAAACTGAATATACAGATTGGTTCATGTATATTATAGGGCCTGCTACACTGCTATATCTGTTCTTTGAAATGAGGAAATATTCAAAATCGGAAAATAAAAAACTGTTTGCCGCTTTAGTTTTCATTGTTTTCTCCATCCTGTTCTGGGCTTTCTTTGAGCAAAGTGGTGGTTCATTAAGCATATTCGCAGCATCGAACCTCGACAATAAACTATTAGGTGTATTTACACTCGATCCTAACTCAGTAAATAATGCAGCCAATGCGTTTTTTGTAATTGCATTGGCATGGCTGGCCGGGCTGATATGGATAGGATTGGCTAAAAAGAAAATAGAACCTAATACCGTGGTAAAGTTCGGACTTGGATTTATCTTCTTGGGACTCTCCTTTTATATTTTGTACTATACACGGTATTTTGCCAATGATTTAGGCATTACTTCTTTAAATGTATTCACCTTTGCTTACCTGGTAATGACATTAGGGGAGCTTTGCTTATCGCCGATTGGTTTATCTATTATGACTAAATTATCGCCCTATAAATTACAGGGAATGATGATGGGCATGTGGTTCCTGGCTTCTGCATACGGACAATATGTTGCCGGTATTTTAGGCGCTGGTATGAGCACAGCTGACAACAATGCTCCGCCAATGGAGAAGCTGATGGCCTTTACCGCAGGTTACCAGCAACTGGCCATTTATGCACTTATTGCAGGGGCTGTGCTGATTGTTATCTCCCCTATTGTAAGAAAACTGATGGGAGATGTGAAGTAGTCGGTAAGTCCGGAGACTGAGATCAGAAGTTGAAGCAAAAAGCCTAACACATCAGCATTAAGCACTAACCCT
>DAOLFI010000646.1:0-2991 GCA_035326385.1 Niabella sp. | reverse complement strand
ACAAGCTCTCCGAAGGAGTCCCTTGGACAGGCTGACAATACTTTTTGGTCAGCTCTGGCGTTGGCGTTGAAAATCAATGATGAGATGACATGATTTTTATCGTCATTTCGTAGCGGAAGCGGAGAAATCAACGTGAGGTTACTCGTTGAGACATCTCCCTTCCGGTGCCAATGACGTATTGAGCAAGAGTTTGGTAATCAACATCTACGGAAAGCTGTCGTCGCTCCGATCGTAGAGCGGAGCCTCAACGTAAACCCGAAACTTGCTGTACAGCCCACATGCTTAATACTAAAAACGGCCTCACGTTAAGATTTCTCCCTCCATCCCCGGTAACCCGGGATTACGATCGAAAAGACGGTTAATGATATATCACCGCCGCATTGATTTTGCCCGTCCGACCTCCGGGCGGGCACCGCAAATTGATAACTCGCTGTGACAACACTTAATTTATATGTCATCGACAACAGCTTAAACCACACCAGCGTTAAACTTCCACGGTTACATTGTGATCCTGCCCGTCGTCCTGCAATACTAAGAACTTTTCTATTATCACATCACCATCCACATTCAGTGTGATTGTCCCGTCTTTTTTATGATTCAATACTTTGATCTGATAAAGCGAGCCTTCATACCTGTAATTCAGCTCAAAGCCCGGCCAGCTATCAGGTATGCAGGGATCTATATGCAACTCATTACCCTTGCGCTGTAATCCCAATATATGTTCTAACGCCAGCTGATAAGTCCACCCGGCAGAGCCTGTGTACCAGGTCCAGCCGCCGCGGCCTTCATGCGGGGCCACACCATACACATCAGCTGCCATTACATAAGGCTCTGCTTTATACTTCTGCATTTCATTGCTGTTAATAGCATGGTTAACCGGGTTTACCATAGAAAACAATTCCCAAACCCGCTCTTTATCTTTTGTCATAGCAAAAGCCATCATTGTCCATATAGCCGCATGCGTATATTGTCCGCCGTTCTCTCTTACGCCGGGCACATATCCCTTGATATAACCCGGATAAAGATCTGACTTATCAAACGCAGGAGTAAGCAATTTTATAATGCCATTTTCCCTGTCAATCAAGTGCTCGTTCAGGGAAGCCATTGCTTTCTTAATACGCTCCGGCTCTCCGGCCCCCGAAATAACCGACCAGCTCTGCGAAATGGAATCTATCCGGCATTCTTCATTTTCGGAAGATCCCAGCGGTGTGCCATCATCAAAATAAGCACGGCGGTACCATTCACCATCCCAGGCATTTTCATTGATATTTTCCTTTAACTTTTCTGCCTCGCTAATGCACTTTATATGAAATTCCTTATCGCCATAACCTTCTGCAATCACAGCAAATTTTCTTAATACATCATAAAGGAAAAATCCCAGCCATACACTCTCTCCCTTTCCATGTGCTCCTACCTTATCCATACCATCATTCCAGTCTCCTGAGCCTATCAATGGCAATCCATGCTCCCCAAACTTTAACCCGAAATTGATAGCACGTTTACAGTGGTTATATATGGATTCCCAATCATTCAGGAATACTGGCAGATCATAATAGCTTTCTTCATCAGGACGCAAGGGTCTGCCTTCTATGTAAGAAACATATTCATCTAAAACGGCCTTGTCTGCTGTAGCTTCAATATAACGGGCGGTAACATAAGGAAGCCACAGGTAGTCATCGGAACAGGTAGTACGCACCCCGCGTCCTGTTGGGGGGTGCCACCAGTGCTGCACATCGCCTTCTTTAAACTGGCGTGAAGCCGCCAGCAAGATCTGCGCCCTTGTTACATCGGGCCTCGTATGCATTAATGCCAGTACATCCTGCAGCTGATCCCTGAAGCCGAAGGCACCGCCAGACTGATAGAAGCCGCTCCGGCCCCAAACGCGGCAGGCCAGCGCCTGGTATACTAACCATCCATTGGTTAGCACATTAAAGGCTTCATCCGGAGTTTTGATGTATACATTACCTAAGATATGGTTCCACATATCGTGCACCTGCGACTGCGCATCATTTACAGATTGCGTGTTTTTATATTTCAAAGCCAGTAACCTTGTATCATGCTCAGACCTCGCACTGCCTAAGCGGAAAATAACTTCTTTTTCTTCATCAGGCATCAGCTCAACACCAATCTGTATAACTGTACAGGGATCAAGCGCAGCTCCGTATCTGTTTGACAGTTTTTCCCGCATCATTGCTTCCGGAGCCGTCAGCGATCCGTTCCTTCCTATAAATTCGGTACGGTCGCAGGTGTAAGATTTACTGCTGCCATCCGCATCAAAGAAAGATATCCTTTCTGAAAAAGTGCTGTTGTAATGATTACGTGCAAATATGACCCCGGTATCTATATCTTTTTCTGTTACCATGTGCATCCTTGTACTGGTAGCAGTATCGCCCAAAACCCACTCTACATAGCCTGTAACAGAAAGTTTCCTTTGCATGGAAGAGAGGTTTTTAACCCGTATGATGCTAAACTTTATGGCATCGGCTGCATCCACAAATACCCACATCTCTGATTTAATACCAAATGCAATATGTTCGTACACTGTATAGCCAAAACCATTCCTGGTAATATACGGCTTACCGCTGTTACAAGGTAAAGGAGAAGGCGACCAATACCTGCCACTGACTTCGTCCCTTATATAAAAAGCTTCGCCGGTCTTGTCTGAAACAGGATCATTTTTCCAGGGAGAGAGCCTGTAAGAATGCGCATTCTCGGCCCAGCTGTATCCCGACCCGCTTTCTGACATCATGGTACCAAACTCTGCATTGGCCATAATATTTACCCAGGGTGCCGGTGAGGTTTGCTCAGGGGTAGTGAGAATAAAATATTCCTTCCCATCAGGAGTGAAACCACCGGTACCGTTGTTAAAAATAAGATCAGGAGGCAGCTCAACCTGCAGGTTAGTGTCAGCAGTATTATCTCCTGTTACTTTAAGTACAGGCGGTAATACCCTGGCCGGCTTTTGCCTGGCCATTTGCTCCTGCAAAGTAC
>DAOLFI010000645.1:0-2993 GCA_035326385.1 Niabella sp. | reverse complement strand
GTAATTGTGCCTGCTTCTCTACCAGCTCCTGTACATAGTTCTCGCCAAAATCGCGCTGGTCCAGATCATATAAGGCTTTAATATCCGAAACAGGTTTTATCTTGGACACCGCAACAAGGGCAACACTTTGGGAATCTAATTCTTTTTTTAACTGCTGATATGCTTGCTGATTCACTGCCATAACTGCAAAAATAAATCCCTCTGCACTAAATAGTATCATATTCAAAGAAAATCATACATCTGCAATCAAAAGGAAAGGGCTTACATCATCCGCTCCTTTACTTAATGCGCAAGCAAACAGGTTCGACAAAATTTTACAGCAGCTTTTTAATTAAACCGATATAATTTTCTGCAAAAGCAATGATATTAGGCTGATCAAATTCTTCTTTACTATGCATGGTTGTCAACACCACACTATCCATTCCAGCCCGCAGTGCGGACTCCACCCCTTTCGGAGCGTCTTCAAAAACCAGGCATTCCCCGGGTGCTATATTTAACAGTTCAGCACATTTCAAATAAGTCTCGGGGTCAGGCTTGCTGTGCTGCACATCATCAGCACTAACCAGCACATCAAAATAATGACGGATTTTCAATCCATCCAGTACAAAATCAATATTGAACATAATAGCTGCCGAACCTATAGCCATTTTTATTCCTTTTTCATAAGATTTTTTCAGAAGCTCATCCAGCCCGTTAATCAGCTTCAGGTTGGGCTGAAACTCATGCTGGTACTGCTTTTCTTTTTCAAGGCTCATGATATACTTTTCTTCATCGGAGAAACGCCCCGGGAAAATACGTTCCAGCAGCTCGTAATTCTTGCCATAACATTCTTCTTTCATACGCTCTAAAGATATAGCCGCGCCGAGCCCATTTAGAATACGGTGCCACGCTTTAATATGATAATCCATATCATCTATCATAGTACCGTTCAAATCAAAAAGAAACGCTTTATGCCGCATGAAAAAAGTATTAGTTTACAACTATACTACATCACAATTTTATTCCATTTTAATTCCTTTACCTGTTTCTCCGCAAACCAGCACCCTGCAAGGGATACAGGAATTAAGGCCCACACCAGCCAGCCTATTTTTATAGCCAGCCAATGCAAACCCACCAGCCCCGCAATCAGGAAAGTTCTTAGAATCATTGACACAAACTTACCGGCCTGATCCTTTACACCTGGTTGCTGAGAAAAGGGCAGGTAATGTTTGGACAATAAAACATTACTATAAAAAACAAGCAGGCTGTTAGCCATTGCCAGCAGTATATCATCTATCACCCGGGATCCCCACATAATAAGCGCTGCTATGTTTAGTAGTATAAAAACAGGAGCAAAAAATTTTATGAGTAAGGCTTTGGCGGCACCATTGATCAGCTCTCCCGGTTTGCTGATGGGGGCACTCTGATACACCCATGCTGCAGTATAATGCTCATAGAATGCTGTTAGGGTAAGGCTTAACAACACTGCAAATACACCCATATATAACAACCATAAAAACATATTTCCATCAGACAGCTGTGCCATTGTTTGATCCATATCTTTAAAATTTTTAAAGAATATAATACACACAAATACGGGTATATAAGCCAGGTTAGGATAAAACTGTATTCTGAAATTCTTATCCCTGCCCGTCATTTTCCATACCTGGGAAAAAGCAGCCTTTTCATAATCAGACCGGCAAATAATACGCCCTAATGTTTCAGACAAACTATTCCTTTCCTGTTTTACACTTTTGCGATGCTGCTTCGAAGCGCCATCAGCCGGAGCAGACATAAACTTCGAAAAATAAGGTGCCAGGTATCTTACTATTACGAAACCCGCAAGTACAGGAACGCCAACAGCGCATATAACTAATCCAATATGAGCAGCATCGAAACTGCGTGTATATACCGCCTCCAACAAACCAGCCATCCAAACCGGGGGAAGCAGATACGAATACCAGTGCAGCTCAAATCCCAGATCCAGCTCACTTAAATTTATCATTCTCGGAATAACCTGGTAGCCCACTGCAAAAAACACCGTCATGAATATCTGGAAATAGCTAATGATATCTTTTACTTTTTGCTCGCTGGTGTAGCGCAATACCAATCCGTATAATATATAGGTAAGAAAAATACCAATGGCTGTAGTAAGCAGTGTGGTTAATAATGCAAAAACACCTACAGGCACACCATATTTTATAAAAGAAAAAACCAGCGGAAAAATCATGATAGCTGCTACCAGCTGCCCTAAATACACTATTATATGTAAGGTACGCGCCACTAGCAAAGTACGGCTGGTAACCGGCTTGGGTAAAATGATCTGCGAGTCGGATGTGTCCAGAAGTACATTACTGAAATCCGTAATCAGCGTCATGATCAGCATAAACAAAAAATAGGAATGCAGGATGATCATCATCAGCATAACAGAAGGCACGTTCAGGATCATCAACCCAACAAACAAACCCATTAGTGCATAAAGGAACATAGCCATCAACATGCCGTTACTTGTTTCTTTTTGCTGTGCCCGTTTCCAGGTGGCAGGCGTCCGCCTTCTGTCCATGAGCAGCTTGGTAGATACAATTATATGTACCTGCTCCATATTAACACTGCCTGGCAACACTAATCTGAACAGGCCAAAAAATATTCTGAAGAAAAAGGTATCCATAGTATCAGCTGTTTAATACCTCAATAATTTCTTTGGCGGTATTACTGGTTGCGGCATCAGAAGCAGTGAGGGATTGAAAAATATGTTCCAGCGAGCCCTGCTGTGCGCTGGCCCTCAGTGTTTCAATAGTACCATCAGCAATGATCTGCCCTTTATCAATCAGTATAATACGATCACTTATTTTTTCTACCACATCCATAATATGAGAAGAGTAAAACATAGTTTTACCTGCCTGTTTCAATTGCTGAAGGATCTCCTTAACCAATATAACGGCATTGGCATCCAGGCCGCTCAGAGGTTCATCTAAAAATATGATCTCGGGATTGTGCATCAGCCCGCTGATCAA
>DAOLFI010000644.1:0-2997 GCA_035326385.1 Niabella sp. | reverse complement strand
CTATCCGCTATACCTGGTACATTACCCGTTGGTGTATTTTTATGTTGCATGGATCAGCGACAATAAGGGAGTAACCATTGAGCAGGCATGGCCTTATGCTTTACTAATATTGACCGGTTCTGTATTTTTAGCCTATGCTAGTTTGAAATGGTATGACGAGCCTGTAAGAAAATGGCTGAGAAAGAAGTGGGGATAAGGATTTTTTATGTTATTTCTCTGTCCTTGTAGTTGATTGAACCTGCAAAAAAGCGTTGGCTGTAATAATCTGATCAGGACTTCAGTTAGACACTTATCTTGTCTCAGTAGCTGATCACAGTATCTATAATAT
This sequence comes from Niabella sp., assembly GCA_035326385.1. GTDB lineage: Bacteria > Bacteroidota > Bacteroidia > Chitinophagales > Chitinophagaceae > Niabella. The sequence goes on along the minus strand of DAOLFI010000644.1, from coordinate 2,669 downwards.
CCCTTGCTACTTCTGCTTTGCTTTTGGCTTCAAATTTTATTTCCTGCCCGTCTTTAGTGTAGATAGTGATTTTATTGGTGTCACTCCCAAATATATTGCCATCGTTTAAAGAGTTCAGTACAATAAAATCAGCGTTCTTGGTATCCAGTTTTTCTAATGCATGGGCTTTTTCATTGTTTGTTTCCAATGCAAAACCCAATAAGATCTGGTTATCTTCTTTTATAGCTCCCAGGCTTTTTAGTATGTCTTTGGTTTTTACAAGTTTGAGCTCCGGTGCTTCACTGCCTGCTTTTTTTATTTTCTGATCACTTACTTTTTCAGGTTTATAATCTGCAACGGCAGCGGCCATCAGCGCTATATCTGTGTTCTTAAAATGATCGTGACAGGCATTATACATTTCATCTGAAGAGATGACTTTCACAATAGTAATGCCTTCATATTCCTGCGGAAGGGGCACCGGCCCCAGCACCAGCGTTACATCGGCACCGCGGTTCCTGCACTCCTTAGCCAGGGCAATGCCCATCTTCCCTGAAGAATGGTTACCTATAAATCTTACGGGATCAATTGCTTCATGCGTAGGCCCGGCTGTTACCAGTACTTTTTTATGTAAAAGGGAACCCTTGTTTTCCCGGAAACAGCCATCCAGGAAGGAAACTATATTTTCGGGTTCTTCCATTCTGCCATCGCCAAAAAGACCGCTGGCCAGCTCTCCGTTACCTGGTTGAATAATAGAAACACCATCTTTTTTTAATAATTCAATATTGCGCCGGGTGGAGGCGTGGTGCCACATGTCCTCATCCATAGCCGGTGCAGCTATTACAGGGCAGGTAGCAGACAAGTAAACAGATAACAATAAATTATCGCAGTAACCATGGGCCATTTTTGCCAGTGTGTTGCAGCTTAACGGGGCTATCAGCATTACATCTGCCCAGCGGCCTAACTGAACATGGTTAGCCCAGGTGTTTTCTGCAAACAAATCAGCCAGCACTTCGTTTTTGGAAAGAGTGGACAGCACTAACGGTGACACAAAGTCTTTTGCAGCGGGCGTCATCACTATTTTTACTTCGGCGCCCTTTTTTACAAGCAGGCGCACCAGCTGAATGGTTTTATAAGCCGCAATACTGCCCGATATGCCAATTAATATTTTTTTGTTTTGCATGGAGTTCTTAGTTCATGGTTCATGGTTCTATGAACGATAAGCCATGAACCATCAACTCATTTTCACAAAAATACTTAAAACACAAAAACCACAGCTCCTGTAAAGCAACTGTGGTTCGGGGTTATGTAAGAAAAATATATTAGCTGAAAAGCTCGTCTTCGGCCTTTCTGAAATAAATTTTATCTTCTAAAAATTCATAAGTAGCCAGCAAAGCAGGGTTAGGCATTCTTTCGTAAGCCCTCGAAATTTCGATCTGCTCTTTGTTCTCATGGATCTCTTCCAGAGAATCGGTATGGCTGGCAAATTCATCCAGCTTGTTATGCAACTCCTCTTTAATGGAGATGTTCACCTGGTTCGCTCTTTTAGCGATGATGGCGATGGATTCATAAAGATTACCGGTTTTGCTTTTGATAGCTCCCAGGTCTTTAGTTTCTACGTTGTTGGGAATACCAGCGCTAAGTTGTCGTCTTAACTTGCTCATTATTGCTAAATTTTTGTATTTCTGTATTTGATGTACTGATGTAGCTGTCTATATCTTTACGGTATTTGCTTTCGGGAAAACGTTCAATAAACTCGTTGGCCTGCTCAATAACCTCTCTGTACCGCTCTACTCTTTTAGTAACAATGGTTAATTCAGCCGCTTTAAAGTAAGATTTAACAGCCATGAATTTATATTCATCGGATACCAGGGACTCGGGGTAATTATCAAACAATGTGTTGAAGGTAACACCTGCCGCCCTGAACTCGCCAATATTATAATACAGCATGGCGGATTTATAATCTTTTATCTCAAGCTTTTTTCTCAGCTCATCAATAAGCCGGTTGGCTTCTGTAACCCTTACTGATTGCGGACGCGTATTTACAAAAGTTTGAAGATTACTGATTGCTTTATAAGTATTTGTCTGGTCCAGGTCTGCTTTAGGAGACTGAAGGTAAAAAGTATAAGCCCGCATGTACTCTATTTCTTCTGCCCGCGGACTGTTGGGAAAGTTTTCTATAAACTGTTTAAAAAGATTTTCTGCGTTGGTATAATCTTTCTGATTGAAAGCTGTATAAGCGTATTTATAGTAAATATCCTGGAATTGAGGGGTGGTTTTATAATACGGCATTACATCTTCGTAAATAGTATAAGCCTTCATCCACTTCTTTTTAGCATAAAACTGCTCTGCCATCTTAAGCTTGTAAGCAGCATCCTTGCTCTTTAATATCTTGTTCATGCCGGGACCGCAGGATATCAAAGAAACTACTAAAAAAACAGCGATTACAAATCTCATAAAGTTTGCAAAGTTAACCATAATGCGGCAAATGTTGCTAAAAATTATGACCTGCCTAACTAAGTGATAGTTAAGGTTTTGGTAAAGAATAGCTGCCTGGCAGCTGTATAACTGTACCCTTTAAAAAAGTACTTTGATAATCAATTACTTTTCAGGTTACCTGCTAAAAACTGGTCCAGCGCGGTGATCATACTTGGCGTTTTGGGCCTGGGTGCAATAATTTCAGGGTTCAGTCC
>DAOLFI010000010.1:0-15484 GCA_035326385.1 Niabella sp. | reverse complement strand
TTTCAGGATATTCAGCGCCGCGTCTTCAAAAGCAGGGGCAATCAGCACTTCAAAAAATAATTCATTGATAGCATTTGCAGTGATCTCATTTACCGTTCCGTTGGTAACCAATACGCCTCCAAATGCACTTTCGGGATCGCCTAAAAGCGCCGCTCCCCAGGCATCGGCAATAGTTTTACGGGAAGCTACGCCACAAACATTGGTATGCTTGATAATGGCAAAAACAAGCCCCCCATCCCCCGAAAGGGGAGTTTGAGAAGTTGCTGAAACTTGTGAACCATCATCGGTTCCCGGATCCGTGTGAACCCCTCCTTCGGAAGGGTTGGGGAGGCCGAATTCTGAGATCAACTGTACCGCAGCATCCACATCTACCAGGTTATTATAGGAAAGCTCTTTCCCATTCAATTGATTAAATATCTTTTCAAGATCGCCATAGAAAACGCCGGGCTGGTGCGGGTTCTCACCATAACGCATAATTTTCGGATGCGTTTCGGAATGGAAGAAATATTCCACATCCGCATTGGTAGTATTAAAATATTTGGCGATAGCCACATCATAATGGCCAACAATTTCAAAAGCCTTTGCTGCAAAGGATTTACGCTGTTCGATGCTTGTTTCACCATTTTGAGCCTGTAATAGCGCTGTAACAGCCGCATAATCTTTTTTTGCAGCCACTACCAATACATCCTTAAAGTTCTTAGCCGCAGCACGGATCATAGAAGGACCGCCAATGTCTATTTTTTCAATGATCGCTTTTTCATCGGTAGTAGCAGCTACTGTTTCTTCAAAAGGATACAAATCCACGATCACCAGGTCTATTTCAGGAATTTTATATTGCTGCATTTCCTGTATATCAGTTTCCAGGTCCCTTCTGCCCAGGATACCTCCAAATACAGATGGATGCAGGGTTTTCACACGCCCGCCTAAAATAGACGGATAGGTAGTAAGGTCCTCTACAGGAACTACGCTGATCCCCAGCTCCTCGATAAACTTTTGAGTTCCACCGGTGGAATAAATAGTAATGCCGAGGCGCGCTAGTTCTTTTACAATAGGCTCCAGCCCGTCTTTATAAAAAACCGAAATAAGTGCTGATTGAATTTTTTTGTTCATAGCTGATGAAAATGAGCCGCAAAAGTAAGTTAATCAAGGCTCATTACAAAAGCCCCGTCCTCAGAAACATTATGACAGGAAATTCCTGAAGACCTGCAGTCGTTCACCCAATAACCGGCTTTTTTAGCAGGTACGGACCCATCTATCACAATCTGCTGCGGATTTACAGCCTCTAAAAGCTCTGATATATATAGCCTGGGATTGCCTGATAATATGACCACATCAATGTTTAGCTTCTCATTGTAGCCGGCTTTTTTCAAAGGGCTGTTAATAAAAAAGACCTTCTTCTTTTTAAAAAGAACAGCATTACTATTTTTATAAGTTGCTATCGGGTTACCGGTCCCGGCCACCCTGTGTAAAACACGGGAAGGTTTTAATATATAGGCCGATAGCATTTCGTTCTCTGACAACTCTTCAGAGCCGATATAAAAATATTGCCTGCCCGAAATAAGGTCGGTGGCTGCATAGTTACTGGCATTGTATACTATTAGCTTTTGCTGTCGCCCGGCCATGAGAAAAGAATAACTTCTCATGGAGAAAAATACTAACAACCCTGTAAGGGCAAACCAAAAACCTGCCTTATATTTTTCGATCAGCCAAAAACCAAGCCCTGCAATAATGAGCAGCATCAATACCGCCTGGAATACATTTATCTGCAGGCCTTCCCATAAAGCAAAAGGAAAGGTTTCCATACGTTCTATAAAAGTATTCAGCCACCAGATCAAAGCATTCAGTAATGTGCCGGTAATTGCAGCCAGTATTTTTACAGGAGCAACCATAACAAGTATTAACGTTCCTACCAGCACCACAGAGGATACCGGTACTACCACCATATTGGCTAATAAAAAGTATACAGGGAACTGGTGAAAATAGTATATGGACAAGGGTGTGGTTAATATTTGCGCAGCTATACTCACCGCAGCCAGCTGCCATACTTTGTTGAGCATTGGATTTTTTATATAAAGCAGGCTGCACACAGGTTTATAAAATAGAATAATGCTCAATACAGCAATATAAGACAACTGAAAGCCTACATCCCAAAGCCAGTAGGGATTATACACCAGCTGACAAAATGCGGAAGCTGCCAGGATATTATATATGGAGGCGTTCCTGTTAATTAGTTTGCCAATAGTAATGAAACTGAACATCACTGCTGCACGCACAACAGATGCTGCCCCGCCGGCTATAAACGAAAAGCCCCATAAAACACACAGCACCAGTATTGCATAAAGCCACCTCGCTGATCGCTTTTTCAACAGGGGGTGCAATAATAAACTGATGACCCAGTACAACAGGCTCAGGTGCATACCCGATACCGCTATAACATGCACTACCCCTGTATTGGTGTATGATTGCAAAAGATCTTTGTCAAGATCGTCTCTATAACCTATCAGCATAGCCTCGGCCAGGCCCTGCTCTCTTTTACCTTTAATATTGGTTTTGATCGTATGTAAAACATATTCCCTGGCTTTGAGCAACATACTTTTCCATACTACAATGTCTTTTCCCGGTAGTATTTTATAATCATTTGGGGTTAAATAAACCTGGTGCGTAATACCGTTAAACAAAGCATATTGTCTGAAATTGAAGCCACCCGGATTACGGGTATTATGTATCTCCTGTAAGGGTTTCTTAAAAAGCAGCCGGGCACCGGCCTTAAGGTTCCGGATATTGCTGTCTTTTTTAAAGTAGATAATGATATTTCCTGATGAGGGTCTTCTTCCGGCACTGTCCATAATATAAGTAACGGCGGCAGTTGCCTTATACGACTTTTCTTTGACAACCGGCGATTCTTTCAATGCAGCAACCAGTATTTCTCCCTGGTTATAAGTATGCCCCAACCAGCTTTGCCTGTGGCGCACATCTTTATCATAGGTAAGCAGCATCCCGCAGGAAATAGCTGCCAGCACCATCACACTGCCCTGCAACCCAGCATATTTCAGCTTGCTAAAATCGCTCTGTTTCTCCATAAACAGGAAAAAGAGCATGCAGGCAATAAAAATACCTGTACTTATACAAAAAGGAGCTTGTCCATACCATTGAATCATAATGCCAATGGCCAGCGGCAGCAGCAATCTTATCACAGGATTCCGCCTTAAAAACATGATATTCCCCAACTTAGGTGTTTACAGGTTACACAACAGGTTATAGCGTAACTAAGTTAAGGTAAAAAACCAAATAATATGCCGTGTGCAAGAGCGCATATAATATTTTTATGTTTCACCGTTTCCGGGGGATACGATAGCATACGAAGTGCGAGGCGAGGACGCCTCACACAGCCAAAAAATGCCCTAACTAATCTTCCCTTACAAAAGGATTGTTCTTTTTTTCAAAGCCAATACTGGTGCCACCACCGTGGCCGGGGTAAACTTTAGTAATATCCGGCAAAGTATACAATTCTGTTTTGATAGATTGTTTAAGCACTTCAAAACTTCCGCCCGGCAGATCTGTTCTTCCGATGCTGCCGCTAAATAATACATCACCGCTGATCACATAATCATCATTCCCGTTGTAAAAGCTTACGCTTCCCGGAGAATGTCCCGGTGTAAATAGCACCCTTAATTTACCGGTGCCAATCTTAATAACATCGCCGGGGTTCAGCTGTTTCATTTCTCCTGTGTAGTTATCAAAAGGAAGCCATACATTTCGGCAGATTTGGGCGCAAAGCTTAAAACCATTTTTTCGGTTTCGTGCAAATACAGGGGCAACCGCCAGGTTTCGCTCACAAACTTATTGCCAAAAACATGATCTAAATGGCAATGTGTATTCAACAAATAAACCGGCCTGAGCTTTTTTGATTCGATGAATCCACGTAGCTCATTCCGCTCTTCTTCAAAATAACATCCGGGATCTATAATGCAGCAATCCCCGTTTTCGGCATAAAGGACATACGTATTTTCCTGGATGGGATTAAATGTAAATTTCTGTACAGAAAGCATTGCTGTAAAAATTTGTTATCTGCAAATGTAACAGTTGCAACTAATACTGCACAGATGGCATCTTGCAAATCAAAACAATCATTAGATTTGCGCCTGATGAACCGTCCTTTGAAGATCCTTTTTCTATTGACTTTCCTGTTGCAGGGACTGGTAGCTTTTTCCCAAAAAACATTAAGAGGCTTAGTGAAAGATGCCCATAGTGAGGAAGCTATTCCTTTTGCCAGTGTTACTTTTAAGAATACCCATACGGGCGCAATTACCGACTCGGCAGGCAGGTTTGCTTTTTCTATAGATAACTGGCCATCAGATACATTAGAGATCAGCTACGTGGGTTACGAAACCTTCTTCTTAAAATTAGAAAATGATAAAAGCGAATTTGAGGTTATCATTCCTATGGAAAGAGCAACGGGAGATGTGGTAATTGTAAAATCTAAAATTGATAAGGGGCTCTGGCTCTGGAAAAAAATAGTTGAACACAAGCCCGAAAATAACCGCTATAAGTTTAATAACTTCTCCTATGAGCTCTACAATAAGCTGGAAGTGGATCTTAAAAACTTCGCAAGTCTTCAGAAAATAACCAAAATCAAACCGCTAAGACCTATCAATGAGCTTATTAAGCAAAACATAGACAGCTCTGAGGGTATCCGTATATTACCCACTTATCTTACCGAAGCCATAAGCAACTATTACTACCAGAAAAAACCACTGAAACGAAGGGAGGAAATAGTGGGTGCCAATACCAACGGCATCAAAAACGAAAGTATGGTAAAGTTCCTGGGAGGCATGGACCAGGTGATTAACGTGTACAATAATTTTATCAATGTATTTAACAAAGAATTTGTGAGCCCCATAAGCGATAACGGGGATTTCTATTATAAATATACGGTTGCCGATACGCAATATATAGGAGGGGAACGATATTTTCACCTGCTTTTCCGGCCCCGGAGAAAAGGGATGAACACTTTTGAAGGCGATTGCTGGGTCCATTCGGGCAGCTATGCTATTCAAAAAATGAACCTCACACTGGACAAAAGCGCCGATGTGAACTTCATGGAGAGATTGAGCTACATTCAGGAATATGCAAGGCTGGCAGACAGTAACTGGTTTGTAAGCCGCGAAAAACTGGTAGTAGATGTGGCGCCCGTGGGCAATAAAACCCCGGGTATCATTGGGCGGAAAACAAGCACTTACAGGAACATTGTAGTAAATGACAGCTCGGTTATTAAAAAATTAATGCTGAACAAAACACAGGAAGAAATCATTACATTACCTGAAGCCCAGGGAAAAGATAATGCTTATTGGGATGAGGCCCGACATGAAGAGCTCAGCAAAACAGAAAAGAGTATCATTAAAATGATTGATACCATCATGAATGCGCCTGTGTACCAGAAATTAACCCGGCAGCTGGAGTTTTTGGGTACAGGATATTTTGATGTGGGCAATGTGCGGTTAGGCTCTGCCTACAACTGGTTTTCGGGAAACGCATGGGAAGGTTTCAGGATGAGATTTGACGTAGCCAGCAATAAGCATTTCAACAGGAAGCTGATGTACCATACCTACCTGGCTTATGGATTTACCGATCAGAAAATGAAAGGCATGGGCGAATTGTTTTATCTGCCCAAAAAAGATCCCCGGCAGTACTGGGCGCTTTCCTATAAGAACGACCTTGATTTCGGGCAGCGTTATTACGGTGAAATATCATCAGATAATATCTTTTCTTTTGCTGTGCGCAAGCCGAATGTGCCCATGAAATTTATCAATCTGGAAGAAAGCAGCTTCGAATTCTTTAATGAGCTGCCCGTTGGTTTTTCAGTAAAGGCCGCAGTAAGTAACAAATCTTATACTCCCCTTGCCAACCTGTTACCGGCAGACTCTTTCAGTACGGGCATGAAACGGTTTACCTCTACAGAGTTTTCGGTAAAGCTCCGCTTTGCGTTCTTGGAAAAGTTTATTGAGAACAATTTCTACAGGGCCAGCCTGGGCAGCCCCTACCCCATTGCAGAAGCCAGTTTTACCAGGGGCGTTTCGGGTATCCTTAACAGTCGGTATAATTATTCCAAGCTTTTATTTGCAGTTTCGGACAATATTAAAACCCCGCCTTTTGGTAATATCAGCTTCCAGGTATATGCAGGAAAAACCTTTGGCACCGTTCCCTACACATTTTTGGATGTAGCCCCGGGAAATGAGCTTTATTACTACAATAAATATGCTTTCAATACCATGCTGCGGTACCAATATGTGCATGACAGGTTTGCCGGCATCAATTACGAGCACAACATTGGTAATGGGATATTCAAAATAGCGCCCCGGCTAAAGTTCAGGCAGTTCTATACAGTAAAGGCATTATGGGGTTCGTTGTCTGATGCCAATAAAGCGCTCAATTTTAAACCCGGCAGCAACTTCCTCTCGCTGGACGGAAAAACCTATTTAGAGCTGGGAACAGGAGTGGATAATATATTACGGGTACTCCGGGTAGATTTTATATGGCGTGTATTACCCGAACAGCAGCCATCATCGGCCTCCGTCAACAATTTTGGCATATTCGGAAGCATACGACTAAATTTTTAAACCGACCTGACAAGGGGGCATAACATTTTCAGTTTAGAATGAACTAAATAATTGAATGGAATCGGAATATCCCCATTTGGAGAGGATGTCCACCTGTAGCGGACGGAAGAGGACCATTCACAAGCATAGCAATGCTTCTATTACCAATTTCATAAAGCCTGTTGCTTTTTCTTAAAAAATAACTGGTGAGTTTCTCTTGTAATTTTTTATTGTTTTTTGTCAAAAGGAACCTTTGATGTCTCGATCCTGAAAAAATCGGGACGGAATTCATGCTTCCTTTGCGTAATTTTAGCCTGAATCCTGACAATTACCGGGATCACGTCGGTTTTATATTTGGCAATAAGCCCGCTGTTTTTGTTTATGAGTATTTTTAAACCATTGCTGTTTTTATTTACCTGTATGGCTGCTTCTGCATCGTTTTGCCAGAACGATCCAAACTTTAAGCGCCTGGGTGTAAATGACGGGCTTAGCCAGAATTCAGTAAGAGAGATTTTCCAAGACCAGCAGGGGTTTATATGGATTGGTACCGGTGACGGGCTGAACAGGTATGATGGCAGGCAAATAAAAAAATACAGGGAGAGCTTCCGCGACAAAAGCGCAAAACGATTCCCGGGGAAAATAATAAACGGTAAAATCATCCAGGATAACCGGCAAAACTTATGGATGATCGTAGACGGGCAAATCGTAAAGATGGACCTTATTACAGAAACTTTCTCGGTAATAAAAAAAATAGGTCGCGACCTGGAATGCACGATCCTGGGGCTTTTTAAAGACGAGATCATTATTAAGGTGCCTGACGGCATTATTAGTATTGATATCAACACACTATCCGCAAAAACCATACGTATATCCAACGTTTTTGGAATATATACTCCTACTCCGTCAGATCTTTATCTACTCTTTCAAAAAGAGGATGGTTTGTATAAGTATAATACTAAAAGCAAATCGGCTGCTCTTCTTTTAAACACAGGAAAAGAAAAATTATCAGCGCCTGTTGTATATAATAATTCGGGAGTTCTTTTTATACTGGGAAATGAAATACAGGAGCTTAACCTGCTATCAGGCAAAATAACCGCCACCTACAAAATACCCTATGAAAAAGAAGAGCACAAACAACTAACTCCTGTTGGAAAGATCACCATCCCAAAAGGCAGCATCATTGCGCTGTCGCCCCACATTGGTTTTGTAATTATAGACAGCATTAAAGGTACTTTTCATCAATACACAAACATTGAAAACGACCCCTTAAGTCTTTCCTCCAATCTTATTTATACTTCTATTATTGATCATGTAGACAATTTGTGGCTGGGTACAGAAGGAGGTGGCATAAGCATCTTAAATCTAAAACCAAAACTCTTTGATGCTTTCCCTGCTGAAGCTGTTGCAAAAAAGGAAAGCTCATTGCTTATGGTAAAAAGCATCTATCACAAAAACGGGGAAATATATGTAGGTACCTATTCCAGAGGATTGTTCAGGGTTAACCGCTTTACCGGGACGCACGAGTTAATTTTCGATCCGGCAAAAATCCCCGGCAATGCTTTTCAGGGTATTTATTTTATTAAAGAAGATGATAAGGGGCGTGTATGGATGAACATAGGCGATAAAATAGGCATTGCTGATATTGATAATGCCAAGTTTACTACCAGTACCCATATAGAATATGTACGAAAAGGCAAACATCATAACATCCTTCAGTGCTTCGCCCAGATAGGACCTCATAAATACATGGCAGGAACTTTTCAAAGCACTTATATTATAGATGAGATCAACGGGAAATTATCGGTAACAGACCTGGGCCTTGCCAATAAGCATTTTGAAGATGATATACAATGCCTTTTTGTAAAAGATAACGGGGATATAATAATTGGTAAAGGAGAAGGTGGGGGGTATGTAACGGTTCGTACAGATGAAAGAAATAACGTACGTATTACAGGGCAGGGGCTTTATGGTTTAACAATTAAACAGGTGCGCAGAGATACTTTAAGAAAAGCTTTCTGGTATGCTACCAATGTAGGGATTATTATTAAGCAGGATAACGCTGATACTTTACAGGTCATTGATGAAAAAAACGGGTTAAGTAATGATTTTATTTACTCCATCATTCCTGAAGACAATTACAGGTTCTGGATCAGTACCAACAAAGGCCTTAATAAAATCACTTTAAAAAAAGGTACAGCGATAGCGGTAAGTGAAATAGAGCAATATGGCATACAGCACGGATTACAGTCCAACGAGTTCAATACAGGCGCCTATTTTAAAGATAGCCCTGTTATTTTCTTCGGAGGTGTTACCGGTATTAACTGGTTTGATCAGAGAAAGTTTTTTAAAAGAGCTTTCGCGTCCAGATCGTATGTAACAGATCTGCTGATTAACGGGAAACCCTTCAAAACTGATACAGCCATCAACTTCCTGAAAAAAATAAAACTCAACTATGACGACAATAATATCTTTATAAAATTTGCCACATTAGACTATACCGCGCCTAATGTAAACCAGTACCAGTACCGGTTAAAAGGCTACGAGAACAGGTGGATCACTGCTTACAATATTCCCGAAGCCAGGTATAACAAACTTCCACCCGGCACTTACACTTTCGAAATAAAATCAGCTAACAGTGAAGGAGTGTGGTCCGTTTCCCGGCAACTCCTTGCCATTACTATTACACCACCTTTCTGGCGTACCTGGTGGTTCAAGATTTTCGCGCTTGTATCATTGTCTGCTCTTGTATTATCGGGATTCAAATACTATTTGAACAGAAGACTGGAAAAGCAACGGCGGATTATAGAGAAGCAGCTTGCTGTTAACAATGAACGGCTGCGTATATCAAGGGATATGCATGATGAATTAGGAACCGGCCTCAGTAAAATTGCCCTGCTTTCTGAATTAGGTAAAAATACCGGGGCACCGGAAGGCAGCCATAAAATAATAAATGAAATAAGCACTACTTCACGCGGACTGGCTGATAAAATGGGAGAAATTATATGGACATTAAACCCGCATAACGACACCCTGGGCAACCTTGCAGCCTACCTGAATGAATATGTTTCTGAAACAACCGAGCCTTTATCTATAAAAGTGGCATTTAATTTTCCGGATATGATCCCGGATATCTCACTGGGGCACCTGCACAGGCAACAGCTAATGCTGGTAACAAAAGAAGCCCTCAATAACGCTTTAAAATATTCGGAGGCTACTAAAATTACTTTTTCGCTTTTTGCAGATGACAGGCAGGTTATGTTTTCCCTAAAAGACAACGGAAAGGGCTTTGATGCAGACAAAGCCATCCGGCCTAAAAACGGCAAACGTAACGGGCTCGGCAATATGAAAGCCCGGATGGAAAGCATAAACGGGAGCTTCAGCCTTATATCAGGTAAAGGCCTGGGCACAGAAGTGAGTTACGGTATAACGCTTTAAATACTACTTTTTTACTTAAAGTATGGATACTCCTCCTGTTTAATTTTATACTTTTAAATATATGGCTGCTTCAAAAATCAAAATTGCCTTAATTGAGGATGAGGAAACGATAAGGACTTCCCTGCTTGCTTTATTGTATATGCAGGAAGAACTGGATGTGGCAGATGCTTTTGATGATGGCGAAACCGCTTTAACCTGCCTGGAAAAAAAGCCGGTTGATGTGCTGCTTTTCGACATTAACCTTCCCGGCATATCCGGGATTGATGTAGTGGCTAAACTAAAAGTGATTCACCCGGGCATGCAATGTATGGCTTTAACGAGCTATGATGATGCAGAAAATGCATTTAATGCTTTAAAAGCCGGCGCAACAGGCTATATCCTGAAAAATACCGATCCTAAAAAACTGGTAGAGGCTATACAGGATATTCACAACGGTGGCTCGCCTATGAGCAGCCAGATTGCAAGATTAGTAGTAATGGATTTTGCCGCAAACAGAACAGAAAAGATCTATTCAGACGTGTTATCACGAAGAGAGAACGAAATACTTTCACTGCTTTCCAAAGGATTCAGATATAAAGAAATTGCCGGCCAGCTTTTTATAAGCATTGAAACGGTTCGTACCCATATCAGGAACATTTATGAAAAGCTCCAGGTTAAAAGCCGTTCAGAGGCCATCTCGAAGTTTAACCATTAACGGTTACGGTCTACTACTTTTTTCACATCATTGCCCATAGCTCCCCGCTTTATTTTTACGGCAGATAAATACTGAACATGAAGATTATATTATTGCTTCTCCTGACCATTGCTTTTTCCCTTAGCGGACACACACAAACCCTCGGGGATTTCAAACCCAAAGACCAATCTTATGGCCTTAAAAAGATAAAGGACAAACGCCTGTACATTGCCTCTTTTACTGTAAACTACCAGGTGTACAACGAAAAGCAGGAATTTAAGCAAGGCGGGCGTATGCTGGGTGGTGCACGTAAAGGCGATGCCGAGGCATCCCTCTCTATAGGGCTGGAAGGGCTTACGGAAGCTAACCTCCAAACTGTTACCGACAGGCTGTACCAGGACTTTACAGATATGCTTAAAAGTAATGGCGTTACCATCATATCTGCTGAAGAGGCCGGGAAAACCGACACTTATTCGGAGTTTTCCAAAGTGACAGGGGGTACCATCAACCGGGCACAGTTTCCCGGTACATTAGCCTCCACGCCAACAGGTATGGAGTACTATGTAAAAAAAGTAGAAAGCTCGGGCAAAGAAAAGTCGGGCGGATTTATGGGTCAGGCCACTTTTGTGCATGCCAAATTATCCAAAGACCTGGATGATGCCATTATAGCCGATGTTGACCTGTTTGTTTTATTTATTGAAGATAAGGGATCATGGGATATAGCAGGCGCTAACATTAAAGTAAAAACCAATATGCGCCTTGCAGCACAGGAAGCAATAGAAATGAGCAAAACAACCGGTTTTAGAATGAAAGGACAAAACACCTATACCGGCGTAAACAGCCAGGTGGCCTTTTACTCCGGTAAGATGGGCGCAGGCATTGTCAGCAGCTATGTAGGCAGCATGGGAAAATCGATGGAAATAAAAGACGCAATTGAAGATAAAAAAATCCAGGCTTTTGCAAAAAGCCATGTAGACCATGTAGGCGTAGAAACCGCCTATGGCAAATATTATAATCCATATAACACTACATCCACCTCAACAAATATTATCCCCGTAGATGAAAAGAAATATACTGAAGGGGCGTATATGGCGGGCAAAAAATTTATTGAATACCATACCACTGCATTTATAAAAGAGCTTAAATAATACAACACATACCTCTTTACTTAAAAAAAACAATACCATGATCAGAACTAACGCTTCTTTAAGATGCCTGATGGCTGCAGCCATTCTAACTGCTTTTATTTTTACATCCTGTAAAAAAGGGAATTCGGGAGACGAGGCCAGCCTTGGAAAAGCATCCATTCAGTTTTCAACCAATAAATCATTTGGCGGCAAAAATGAGTTTAAGTCCAACACTGCTGCAGGGGCTTTTGCCAACAAATCAAATACGGTGAACCGTACACAAATAACCATCACGGCTATACAAACTAACGGCACACAAATAGGTACAGCACAGTTTGCAATACATGTACCTTTAAATCATACTGGTGCCATCAGCGGCAAGTTTGAAAACAGCAGCTCTGCAAATACAGGTGCTGTACTAACTATTGGCACCTCCAATGCAGGCAGCAACCAGGAATCCTATGCTTCCAAAACAGGAAATTTTAGTATTACAAAACTTACCGACTCGGAGGTTGAAGGAACTTTTGATGCCTACTGCATTAACGAATCCACCAATACCAATATAACTTTAACTAACGGCAAATTTTCCGGTAAGTTCTAAAGAAAGATACATTGATACATCTCTAACAGTGGGACACACTAAGTTAAAGCCCTCCCCACCGGGAGGCTTTGCTATTTCATATGTGTACAGGCATTCGGAAGTATTAGCTATTTTTGAATAATGTCAGATGTAAGAAAAATCCTTTACGCCATACTTATCCTTTTGCTCTGCCAGATTTATATGGGCTGCAGTAAAAAGATCGTTGAATCGGGCAAAGCCTCGTTTTATGCAGATAAATTTATTGGCCGAAAAACAGCCAGCGGTACCGTTTTCAGGCAAAACAGGATGACGGCCGCCCATAAAACCTTACCCTTTGGTACCAAAGTAAAGGTTACTAACCTGTCTAACGGCAAAAAAGCAAAAGTGCGTATTACCGACAGGGGGCCATTTGTAGAAGGCAGAATTATTGATCTTACCAAAAAAGCTGCAAAACGACTGGATATGGTGAATGCAGGAGTAGTAAAAGTAGAAATAAAATATAAAAAGCCACAACGATAATCCTATGATTCACTTATCAGGTAAAATACTTACCAGCGCTCCTTTAATGGATGATCCCATTTTTCGGGAGTCTGTTATTTTTATTGCTGAACACAACGAAAATGGCGCTTTGGGCTTCGTAATCAACAAAATCTTTGAAAGAAATCTGAACGAGCTTGTTGAATTCAGCAGTAGTCCTGCTTTCCCTCTGTTTGAAGGGGGGCCAGTAGATAAAGACCATCTTTATTTTATCCATAAGCACAATGATCTTATACCCGGTGGTGTTTGGGTGACTGAGGATATATATTATAGCGGCGACTTTAAACAGGCTATTGCTTACATAAATAATACAACACTTACGGCATCAGATATTAAAATATTCATCGGCTATTGCGGATGGGATAAAGGCGATCTTGAAGCAGAAATTGCAGAAGGAAGCTGGATAGTAAATGATTACAGGGAAGATATCATTTTCCATGAAAGCGGCTACCGGCCGAAGGCTAAAAGCTAAAAGCCTTATGCTTTCGGCTTCATTACTGCAAAACCGGGCTTAGCCATTTCTCAGCATCTTCAATGCTCATTTCTTTGCGTGCTGCATAATCTTCCAGCTGATCCCTGCTTATTTTTCCCAAACCAAAATAATGGCTTTGGGGATGTGCAAAATACCAGCCACAAACAGAAGCCGGCGGATCCATAGCCAGGCTTTCGGTAAGTGTTATACCAATGTTCTCTGTTACCTGCAGCAGGTTAAACAGCTTTATTTTTTCGGTATGGTCCGGGCAGGCGGGATAACCGGGTGCAGGGCGAATACCCTGGTATTTTTCCCAGATCAGATCTTTATTGGTAAGATTTTCATCTTTGGCATATCCCCACAGTTCTTTACGTACCTTTTCGTGCAAACATTCCGCAAAAGCTTCTACAAAACGATCTCCTAAAACCTGCACCAATATTTTGTTATAATCATCAAGCTCTTCAGCAAACTGTTTCACTTTATCCATAGCACCATGGATAGTAACTGCAAAGGCGCCCATATAGTCTGCCCCCTGTCCCCCGGCCGAGGGTTTCACAAAATCAGCCAGCGAAAAATTGTAATGACCCGCTGCTTTCTTGGATTGCTGACGCAGACTTTCCAGCTTTACTTCTCCTTCATCAGTATATACCGTAATAGTATCTGCGTTATTACTGTTAGCTTGCCAAAAACCAACCACACCATCCGCCTTAAACCACTTTTCCGCTACAATGGTGGCTACCATTTTCTCAGCATCAGCTAAAAGCTTTCTTGCCTCTTCACCAAACTTCTCATCGCTAAGCACTTCAGGATACCGGCCGGGCATTTCCCAGGCTATAAAAAACGGGCTCCAATCTAAATATTTAGCTATTTCACTTAAGTCAAAATCTTTAAAAACAGTGACGCCTTCAACAGCAGGTTTCGTGGGTATATAATTTTCCCAATCAAGCTGTTCTTTATTCGCTATCGCGTCCTTGTAAAGGATCAGCTCTTTTTTGTTTTTATTGGCAAACTGCTGGCGCAGGCCTTCGTACTCTGCATCGGTTTTTTTCAGAAATGCATCTTTCTCTTTTCCCAGTAACGTGCTTACTGCCGTTACACTTCGGGATGCATCTAATACATGTAGCACGCCATTATTGTACTGCGGTGCAATTTTTACTGCGGTGTGCATACGCGAAGTGGTAGCGCCGCCAATTAACAAAGGCTGCTTCATATTGCGACGTTTCATTTCACGCGCTACATGCACCATTTCATCCAACGATGGGGTTATCAACCCACTTAACCCAATAATATCAACCGTTTCTTTTTCGGCAGCATCTAAAATTTTATCGGCAGGCACCATTACACCCATATCAATTACATCATAGCCATTACAGCCCAGTACAACACCTACTATATTTTTGCCAATGTCATGCACATCACCTTTTACTGTAGCCATAAGCACTTTACCAGAGCCCCCGGTTGCTGCGGCAGGATTATCCAGCTTTTCCTGTTCAATAAAAGGGAATAGCCATGCCACAGACTTTTTCATCACCCTGGCGCTTTTTACCACCTGGGGCAAAAACATCTTACCGGCACCAAATAAATCTCCCACAACGTCCATACCAGCCATCAACGGGCCTTCAATCACTTCCAACGGGCGTGGATATTTTAACCTCGCTTCCTCTGTATCTTCATCAATATATTCTGTGATACCGTTTACCAGTGCATGTTTCAGCCTTTCTTCAACTGGAGCCTGTCTCCAGGTATCATCTTTTTTCTGCACTTTGCCTTCCGATTTTACCGTCTCTGCAAAGGCTAACAACTTTTCAGTTGCTTCATTGTTTTTGTTGTTCCTGTTCAGGATCACATCCTCGGAAAGCTGCCGCAGCTGCGGCTCTATTTCATCGTACACCACCAGCTGACCGGCGTTCACGATACCCATGTTCATACCTGCTTTAATAGCATAATACAGGAACACAGAGTGCATAGCCTCACGCACCGGCTCATTACCTCTAAAGGAAAAAGAAAGATTGCTCACGCCACCGCTTATACCGGCTAAAGGCATCAGCTGCTTAATACGGCGGG
>DAOLFI010000643.1:0-3001 GCA_035326385.1 Niabella sp. | reverse complement strand
TGGCACTTTCTATTGCATGCCTTCTTTAAATAAGGAAGACAAACACCCGGCTGTTCACCGGTATGCTGCCCTGCGCTGTCCGGACTTTCCTCCCTCCAGGAACTGAAAGGCGATAGCCTGGCTTGTAACAATGCAAAGATAGTTATATAGTCGATAGTTCTGAGTCTATGGCCTATAGACTATCAGAGTCAAAGGCTCTTTTTAATTTCAGTGATAGTTATACCTACGAAGCAATCATCAGCGCAACCTATTGGTACATATCCACAGGAAGAAATCATTCCATCATTTTTTGCCTCAAAATAAATAAGGTTTTCTTTCTCATTTACTTTCAGCCATTCATTTTTAGCAGTGGTATATACTTCATCAAGTGTTTTTGAAACGCGTGGATGGGAATTAATCGTGGCCTCATCCTCCTGCCATTCTTCATAAATTTTTATAACACTCCTATCGTTTTCATCAGCACCTGTAACTTTATAATCCCTCGCGATTATTTTGCCTCCCTTCACTGTAATAATCATTCTTCCATAAAATCCTGTCCAGGAGCTCCACGTTGTAGTATATATGTATGAATTATTATTTTCCTTTTTAAACTTAAGCCAGGCATTATAACTTGTTTTATATTCATCTTCGCCATAAAAACTCTCTTTTTTGCAAGACTGGCACAACAATAGAAAGGCAGCGCTAAAAATTAAAAAGTATCTCATAATAAGTGTTTTATTACCTGTAAAACGCATTATCAGAAGAAAACGCAACTCAATATTTAAAAAATATCTCGGTAGCGCCATAACCATACTTGGGATCGTACTGGTTAATAAAATAGCTCACTTCTTTTTTATGGCGTAAAGCATCATGAATTTCATCGCGCAAACGGCCGGTACCTACGCCATGAATAATGACCAGGTGAGGCTGGGTATGAGCCACGGCCAGATCATAAAACTTTTCAAAGGTTTTCAGCTGTAAGGTCAGCATCTCGAAATTGCTCATACGGGACGGATCATCGGTAAGCTTTTCAATATGCAGATCCACTACACTACGCGCAGGCTCCAGGTGCTTCCTCGCTTCTTTGGCGTTATATATTTTAAAGCCTTTACCGGCCAGCTTATCCAGAGGTAACAGAATTTCGTCAGGTGCTTTATCAGGATATTTTTCAAATAACAGGTAAGAAAAGGATGCTTCGTTTTTCTTTTTCAGCTCTTCAATCCTGCTAAAAAGCTGTTTGGGCTTTAGCTTAACCATCGCTTCAAAATGACCGGCTTTGCTCTTCTCGGGCTTCTCTAAAGAAAAATCAAACTCAAAAGCGGGACTGTCGCTCATATCACCAAAAGCAACATCATGTATATAAAAATTTTCAAAAGACTGTACTACATTCTTTAAATCAAAATCGGTTTCGCCGAAAAAGGTCAGCTTATAATCAAATTTATAAACGGCTGAAGTGTTATTAACCAGGTATATTTTCAGCTTCTCCACATATTCATCACCAAATTCATCTATATCCATTACAGGCAGGAAATTCAGCCATACCCCGTTTTCCTCCTTCTTTTCCCTGCCAGGCTTTTCTTTATGCACATCGTCAATATACTTTTTGGCAGGGGGCTGTGGTTTTTTCTTTTGGGTGAACTGCTTGTAATAGGGAAAATCTATCTGATCTAAATACACAGGGAATTTTACCCCCCGCACTTCTATCATTGCCATTTGCTTATTGATAAAATCAACTATGATCCCCTCTTCTTCTGAATGAAGCACTAATACTTTATCGCCTACCTGGAATTTCATCCGGCAAATTTAATAGCTTATAGAATGTATTTTCTAAAAAATATCGTGCACAATTATCACCTGGAGGCAACAGCATAAAAGTTCGAGGCGAGGACGCAGCGAACAGCAAACGACAGCCAAATCAACCCGGTTTTTTAGCCAGCTTACTGTTCCTGTAACCGTATAAAAAGTAGATCAGCAATCCCACTGCCATCCACGCAAAAAACCAAAGCCAGCTAATAGCCGGTATCTCTATAAGCAAATACAAACAGGACAACACGCCCATGATGGGGATGAGCGAATATTTTTTAAGAAATGTTTTCACTGTAATAAAAACAGCGACAATGATGAACAACAGGAACAATATTTCCTGGTAACCTTCGTGGGTAAGGTTCAGCACAGCATCTTTTAGTCTGTGACGAAAACCATAAATAAATAAGCCCAGCAACAGCGGTACAATATATTGTCCATTGATATAAGGAATTCTGAACTTACCCTTTTCCTTCGGCAGTGGTGGCAACATTAAAATGCCCCCCGAAACAAGCACAAAGGCAAATAAAGTACCAATGCTTGTAAGATCAGTAACCAGTCCGCTTTGCAGGAATAAAGCACCGATCCCTACCAGCACACCTGTGATGATGGTAGAAAAAGACGGGGTTTTATATTTGGGATGGATCTTTTGAAAAACCCGGGGCAGCAGGCCATCGCGGCTCATGCTCATCCATATCCGGGGCTGACCGATCTGAAAGACCAGCAGCACTGAAGTAGTAGCTATAATGGCACTGATGGAAATAATGCGTTCAATCCACGGAGCGCGTTTTTCAAACACAAAGGCCAGGGGGTCATTTACGTCTTTGAACAATGTATAGCTTTCCATTCCGGTGAGCACCAGCGCAATGAGGATATACAGTGCGGTACAGATGAGCAGGGAGTAGATCATACCTTTTGGCAGGTCGCGCTGAGGATTCTTACATTCTTCCGCCGTTGTGGAAATAGCATCAAATCCTATATAGGCAAAAAACACGCTGGACACGCCTTTGAGTACGCCCTCAAAACCATTAGGCATGAACGGCGACCAGTTATTCGTGTCCACAAAGAACGCCCCCGCCACAATGACGAAAATAATGACGGCTATTTTGAAATAGACCATCAGGTTAGAGGTTGTTTTACTTTCCTTAATGCCGATATAGGCAATCCATGTAATAAGCACGGTGATAATGAAAGCCGGTATATTAAAGAACATCCGTGT
>DAOLFI010000642.1:0-3021 GCA_035326385.1 Niabella sp. | reverse complement strand
ATCACCGGGGCAAATTGTTCAAAGCCAACATTAAGCCTGTTATTAATGCGATCCATTTCAAAAGATTTTACCGGTTTAAATACAACTCCATCACCGGCTTCTAATGTAACGGTCATTTTAGAAGCTTTATTAAGTTCCGGGTAAATAGCTATGCTCCGGGCGGTAAAAGCTTCTTTAACTGAAAAAACAAATGTTGTAGTAGTATCGCCACCACTTAGCGTTACCGCTGTTTCACGATCACCGTCCATTACTGCCTTTACCTCTTTTCCGCGAACAGAAGAAGTAATTACAGGGTACTTATTACTTAATGTGGTTTCGGCATCAGACGGCAATTTAAATGCTACTACTCTTACATCGGTAAAGTCTCCGGTAGCAGCAGGCAGCAGTAGTTTTCCTTCAAAGGGGCCCTCAATCACGGTATCTTTCGCTGCAAGGTAGCGCATGGATTGTGTTGGTTTTACCCAGGGACCGCCCGACTGGCTCCATCCCGGGCTGTTAAAAATCCCTATTTCAATTCCCAGATCCCCGGCAGTTTTCAACGCGGTATGCAAAATTTCCCACCATTCATCAGAAAATATTCTCACTTTTCCCCTTGGTATTTCCTTTATAAAAATATTGCCTATAAAAGCCCTGTTGATACCTGCTTTTTTCATGGCTTTTAAATCTTCAATGACCCCGTCTTTTGAAAGGTGATCAGATATCCAATACCAATATACAGAAGTTTGAACAGAGTCGGGAACGCTATAAAAGCCCTGCCTTACCTGGTCTGCCAAAACAGGCTGTCCCTTTGCAGAAAGGGGAAAAACAAACAGGCCTCCTATACTTACAACCAACCAAAATTTTATCAGATATCTCATCTTACGAGATTTAACTATTGAACATTAATGAATTTCTAACTTTATAAATATGCCTGCTTAACGAACGTTTAAATAATGATCATACCATTGTTTTTCCGACACGCGTATATCATCAGCAGGCAAACCTGCAGGTACCAGATCAGCACTCCAGGCCTCCAAACGTTGCTTGAGGCTCTTAGCTATATCGGGGTAACGGGCCAGAACGTTGTTTTGCTCGGAAGGATCTTTATCTATTTCGAATAAGAACTGATGTTGGTTGCTTAGTGAAATATATTTCCATTTCCCGTGTCGCACTGCCGACTGGTTCCAGAAGCGCCAAAAAAAATACCTTTGGGGGTATGCACCAGGTTGCTGCGTTACATAAGGTGTGAGGTTAATACCATCTTCGTCGCCAGATAAACCAATACCCGCAGCCTCCAATACAGTAGGCATAATGTCCAGCGTTGAGACCGGTATATTCATAACCTTTCCTTTCGGATACTTCTTTGGCCAGCTTGCAATAAATGGCACCCGTATGCCTCCTTCTGTCAACATCCCTTTTTCCCCCAGCAGTGGTTTATTTAAAGAACCATCCCAACCGGATATATCTTTCAGGTTATTATCCTGCATGGTTATGCCCAACGGGGCACCGTTATCGCTCAAAAAGAAAACAAGTGTATTATCTGCAATACCTAGCTGTTTAATACGATCCATTACTGTACCTACGCCCTTGTCAATTGCATACATCATGGCCAATGCATAGCGACGCCTTTCGGGCATTTTGCCCGGGAAAAGGTGAAGATATCTTTCGGGGGCCTGTAGAGGTGTATGAGGCCCAAAGTAGCTAAGATATAAGAAAATCGGTTGATCATAGTGCTCATTAATAAATTTCAATGCAGCCTTTGTTTGTATCTCAATCCTGTATCCCTCTTGTTGAAAAAATGAACCGGTTAGTGGCACTTTTTTATTGTCTATGGAATAATTAGCGTAATACTGATTTATTTCTCCGAAAAAATACTTCGTGAACCCTCTTGCATAAGGCAAATAGGGCAGGCGAAGGTGTAAAGGGGCCGCAGGGTAACGTTTATCACGAAAGCGTTTATCATCGACTAGCTTTGCTGTGGGAAAAAACTCCCGATACCAGGCGTAAGACAGCGGATTAGGATCCAGGTGCCACTTACCCACAATACCTGTCATGTAGCCAGCGGCTTGCAGCCTGCCCGCAATAGTAGTTTCAGTCAGTGGTAAAGGACCGTCAGGAATCTCATTGAATCCAAATCGCTGTTGGTATCTGCCAGTTAAAAGGCCGGCCCTTGACGGGCTGCATTGAGGCGCCGTAACATATCCTTCGCTAAAACGTATGCCGTTGGCTGCCAGCTGATCGATATTCGGTGTTTTGATATCTGCCAGTTCCTTTAAACAGGACAAATCCCCATAGCCCCAGTCGTCGGTATTGATAATAATAATATTGGTTTTTTGCTGTGCGTGTATTGTTACTGATAGCAATGTCATATACATCGTACATGTTATCGCTATGCAGATCAGGGAGTAAGACCTAAAAATATTATTTGATAATTTCATCGATTTTTATTTTTACATATTTGATTATTGCTATTCCATATGTGCCCTGGCTTTAACTTAATCAAAGCCATCTTAAATGTTTAAGCGCCCCGCTTGCCGTTATGCTCATATTTTCAGGAGCATTTGCGGTAAGATATACCTTAAGAATAATACAGCTTTTTCCAGGGGGAACGGGGGAATTATAGCTACCGTCAAAGCCTTTCCTCAATTGAGTTTCCTGCGGAGAGGTCACTGGTATTTTTCGCTGTTTCTTAGCATGGATGTTATAATAAATTTCTCTGCCATCGTACATTCCCACCACAGGGGCTGCATATTTTGTTGTATCGCCCGGAAACGATATGCTTATATAGATAAACGGATCAAAATTTGCCAGATTTTCAACCGGGATGGCGACAAACACTGGTTTTGCTCCGCCGTTAGCCGGTTTGAAGCGTTGTATATTGATAGCGGTACCCGCCCTTTCCGCTTTTTGCAGAAAACTAATTTCAAGATCATACGGTCCAAACGATTTTTTGCCAGTTTGACCATCTACCTTATTATTCCAGCTTACAGAATCCATCACTATCGCAGACTTAATGCTAACCTGGGTTCTGGTATTCCATTG
>DAOLFI010000641.1:0-3022 GCA_035326385.1 Niabella sp. | reverse complement strand
GCTGGCCCGCTGATGCGGGATATGATTATGATGAAATAAGGATTAACGGTTTCAGCGCAAGATTGATTGAGGCAGATGGCGCTCCGGTTTTAGTGCCTGCGTAAGAAAAATAAATATGAACAAAGAATTTGGCCTTGACATAACGATGAATGAAGCCATGCTCTTTAAGTATGGAGACAATTGTTTTGGACCTCAGCCGGAACAGAGAACACTGGATTCAATCAGGCCCAGCCTTATGGACCCGCAATGCGATGGCCCGCAGATCGTTTACTCTATTGTGATGGATGTGGGTGATAAACGGGATCACCGGGCTCTGGAAGAACGGATGTTACTGTTTGGCGTAGTGGGTTATGCTGCCGGAAAGTTAGGCCGGGAGCCGGTCAGAAGCCAGGGGCATATTCACAGGATATCATCACACAGCGGTTGGTCGCCCCCCGAAGTGTACGAAATATGGCAGGGTACGGCCATTATTTACATGCAGGAATCTGCTGATGATGATCCGGGGAAATGCTATGCCGTGATAGCTGAAAAAGGAGATGTGGTGATAGTGCCGCCTTCCTGGGCGCATGCTACTATAAGCGCTAATCCCGCTACACCGCTTGTTTTTGGTGCCTGGTGCGACAGGGAGTATGGTTTTGAATACGATAAAGTGCGGGCACATAAAGGGCTTGCCTGGTATCCCATGCTGGATGAGGAAAATAACATTACATGGCAGGCTAATCCTAACTATATGAAAAGTAAAATGATCATAAAAAAGCCCGGTGATTATTATAAAGATTTTTCAATAGAAAAGGGAACACCCATTTATACCCAGTTTCAGCAGAATCATGAAAAATTTCAATTTGTAAGTAAGCCGCAGCTAAAGGCAGATGTTTGGAAGACTTTTATACCCTAATGTTTTTTATGACTTCATTCTTAAGGCAAAGTGCCTGGCATTGCATGTTATTATTATTAATAGCTTTTATTTCGGGTTGTGCGGCAACGGCAAAACAAAATAGCCATAAGGGAAAGGAAACAATAACCATACTTGATCTTACCTGTCTTTTGAAATATGATTACACCAATCCTGATAGCGTAAAAAAAGTGTGGGATATTTTGCATGCTACTGCTACGCTGCAGGGCATTGTGAACCGGGATGCGCCGCGGCTGTACATAAAATATGTAACAGCAATGAACAGGAATATTGATGATTACTGGTGGGATATGTATCGCCGGCCCGGCCAATGGTTAGCAGGCAGAGATACCATCGTATTAAAAGATATTTATGAAGCCATTGATCATTATAAATATGATCTTAAGGGGGCGGTTATTTATGATCCCAAAGTGGCTTCTACCAGTAATGTGGCCTCCTCTATAGCAGGTATTGAAAATCTGCTGGCACTGCGTTACGATACAGCATCGGGAAGTTTATACACCGGAGTTTTGTTAAAACGAAAACTATTAAAGCCGCAACGCTGGCTTCTTAAAGAAGATGGCAGCTCTATATTTACTGCCAAAGGGATTATTCCGGGAACCGATATACCCTCCAGCAATTCTATCAAGAACGACCCTTATCTCTGGTTTATCGAGCATTATATGAAGAAGGGTTTATGCAATACAGCATACGCCGGGTATTATATTGATCAGAAATGGCGCGATAATCCTACAGCAACAGTTATTAACCATCATACATTGACCAATCATGATTTTTTTGTAAGCAAACGGGGCTTCTTTTTTGATCTTTCTCCCTGGGATGACGAGCCTGCAACAGATGATGTAAAACAGCCAGTGGGAACCGATTATAAAACGCTTACCACGATTTTACGTATTGCCTATGATCAAAATAAAGGAAAAACTTTTTGCCATATAGGCGGTTTCCCGGCATGGGCGTTTAAATATACAAAACATGCCGGTGGAAAGCATGATGATGTTCCAACCGAGTGGCGGTTCAGCGAGATCATTAGCGCATACAATGCATTTAAAGATGCCGATGCTATTGGCCTCGGTGCTATGGCCAATGCATCTTTCTGGACACATTTTCCCCTCAAAGATCAATACCCGCAGAAATGGGTAAAGGATAAAGACCTGATGGAAAAAAATAGGCTCACTGCCGATGGCAGGCTTACCAGCAATGGTAAAAAGTATTTCCTTTTTTATGTAGGTGATTATGATGCATCAGCCTGGGTTTACCAGACAGCCTCGTATATCTGGGACGATCCCGACAGGGGCAAAGTGCCCATGATGTGGTCTATCAGTCCTATCCTTGAAAGAAGGGCCCCGATGGCACTTCATTATTTCAGGGAAACGGCTACCGCTAATGATTATTTTGCTGCGGCAGATAATGGCGCCGGCTATCTTAATCCCGGAATGCTGCAATCACCCCGGCCCATTTCCGGTTTACCGGACGGTACAGCAGCATGGGCCGAGCATTGCAAAAAATTTTATCATCGCTGGGACCTGAGCATCACCGGTTTTATTATTGATGGAGAAACACCTCGCATGAATGCTGCTGCATTAGATGCCTATGCAACATTCAGTCCTAATGGAATTGTACCGCAGAAAGCATCGTATACCTTACATAAAAATATGCCCGTTTTTCCTGCGGGAATTGATGTGGAAAGCTGGAATATTGCAGCAGCTGCCGGTGTGATGCACGATAATATTAAAAATAATCCCGGGCGCACTTTTTACTGGTTCAGGAGCATTTTAAAAACACCTGCCTGGCATTGGCAGGTGGTGAATGAGCTTAAAAAAAGAGATCCGGATACGCAAATTTTAGACGGACCTTCATTTTTTCAACTTTATCGCAGTTATTTGCAATATAAAACAGCAGAATAAATTTTATTAAATGAAGATGACAATACGTAGCATTATCAGGAACAGACTCCACCAGTTTATCTGTTATACGGTATTATCTTTTGTTGCCCTGAGTAGTACAGGACAGTCCAACACAGGCAAATCACCTGTTGATCATGTCAATCCGTATATGGGTAATATCAGCCATCTTTTAGTACCTACCTATCCTACGGTACATCTTCCCAAC
>DAOLFI010000640.1:0-3023 GCA_035326385.1 Niabella sp. | reverse complement strand
AACAAAAAGGAAAACGGCTGGATGATCTCCACTGAGGCAGGGAGAGAGGTTAGCGAAGCGACTATAAGCGAAGTATATAAAGAAATGGATATTTTGCGTAATGAGCCCGTAGAGAACGACGAGCTGATGCTGGTAAAAAACTTTATGATGGGCTCTATCCTGGGCGATTTGGACGGGCCTTTCCAAATGATAGCAAGATGGAAAAATATTATTTTAAATGACCTGGATAGCGACTTCTTTAACCGCTATATTTCAAACATTAAGAGTATTACGGCCTCCGAACTACAGGAGACTGCTGATAAATATTTAATTCCTGAAGATTTTTACGAGCTGGTAGTGGTGTAACAGGGCCGCCCTTATTTATGATGATTTTAGCCGGCAGGCTAAAATCTTTGCGGAAAGCCCAGGCAAATGTCGGGTGATATATCACGTACTTCAATGAACAAATTGGGAAGTACCTGTGTTTTTTTTACTACAGGATAATGAAGCTGGTTAAAAGTTACAACTGCTTTTGCCGCTGCTTTTTCTATAACATCTTTCATACTGCCGCTACTGCCTGCCAGTTGGTTGAGTCCGTCGGAGATACGTTTTTTGATGTCCTTGTTTACCGATTTCATCAGCGTATTTACGCCACTCCGTATCGCAGCTTCTATCTGGTCTTCATCTACACAAATGGAAGTAATAAAGTCGGGGCCGGGTAAATCAATATCCACGATCTTTACTTTATGCCGGATGAATTTTGCGAGGTCATTGGCAGTGTATGGCGACAGTTCAATATCGAATTTAAGATCAGCTTCGTGACTGCCTTTTTTTGCTGTTGCATTCACCCGTACTTTGCCGGAGCCAATGGTTGCATTGAGCTTTTTAAACATCGCATTGCCTTTCTTAAAGTCGGATACCTGCTTATCAACCTGTGCCTGGGTAATGGCGGTATTTACGCCGGGCAGATTCAGCTTATTATAAAAAATATTAATACCGCTTTTGCTGGCAGTAACAGGAAAGTCATCGCTTCGGTAAACCGGTTCGTCAACATCTACTTTTCCCATGGGTGTTTGAATGATATTTACTGTCCGGTAAACGGTGAAGAACATACTGCTGGCCAGTGGTTTAAGCGCATTAACCTGCGCATCGGAAAACGAAAAGCTACCATTATTCCCGGTTTTTACATTAACCTGCAATTGAGGGAAGAAACCCGGAAGCAACCCCGTTTTTGGAACAAATCCGAGATAAACTTTGTGCCCTGCTGCGGCGCGAAATGAACTGGCTGCCGGCTTTTCATTTTTAACAAAACCGGGAATAAATCCAATAATATTGGTGATTTCGAAAACTGTACCCTTAATCATTGTATGTGTTTTTTAAAGTATGAGCAAACAAAACTTAACGCTGCGAAAAATGTTTTTTAGCAGGTGTTAAAAAGAGAAGCAAAAATACAGTATGGGGCCATTGAAGGGAATAGCGTATTTGGGGGAGGTTGAAAGCCTGAAACGTAATGCAGGAAGTTTTTAGCCTTATAATACCGGGTAAGATCGGAATATTAATTTATCAAGAAACCCAATCCTACCGCATTGATCACCCTGCCTGCAAAACCGGTTATTTTAGGGATGGTTTTACCTGCATTAATGCGGCGCGTATACATTAGCTTATAATTATCATTGTAATTCAGGTAGCGCGAGTCAGTATCTATGCCTGTAAAAAAAAGCCGGTTGGAAACATAAGAAAGCGCAATGCCCCAGTTCTCAGTATTATAACCAATCGCGCCTTTTGCCTTCAGGTTGGGGTTAAATTTCCAGAAGCTGTTTGGGCCGCTGGCCTTGCTCCATTCTTTAATGCGGCTCACATCAGCATTAATGGAAGCCATACCGGTAATAAAAAAGTGTTTGTTCAATACCAGGGTATATCCATATCCCAGCCCCGGCCCGAAAGTTATAAAACTAATTTTCGAAACATCGGCGTGAGGATATGTATCTGCCAGGGCAGGCGGAATAAAAGCACTGTCGCCTTTAGCCGATCCATAAAAAAATTCGCCGCCATAAAGTAAAGAGCCTGCAGATTTCTTTTGCCAGGCATCTAATAAAAAGGCGGCCTGGGCGCTGAATTTCCTGCTGTTCCGGATCAGGTTAACAGTAGTACCATATAATGCAGTTTCAATATCGGGCCTGGTGTAATATTTATTGCCGGCAGACGTAATACCGGCAATAGGATCCGTATTCAAATAAAGACCTTTATATTTTTGAAAGTAGATATCGGCCAGCACTTTCCGGCCGGTGATACTCATCTGCAAATTGGTTTGCCTGGTTTTGCCTTTATTTTCAGAATAGGATGGGTCAAGCCCGTTAACGCCAAATGTAGCGGAAAGACCTACAAAATCATGCGCTACCGAAATACCTATACGTCCGGGGCTGTTGGGCCTGAATCTTAAAGCATGATCTGCATCCGTAGCACCTGTTTTAAAAACTGTGCTTTTTTTAATGGCAACAGCTCCCAGCGTCAGCTTATTGCGGTAAGACATATAATAGCTTGTATCATAACGTTCCGTGCGGTACTGGGCGAATATTTCAATCGTCAAAAAAAACAGGGCAATAAACAGCAAGGCTTTCCTCATAAAAGATATCACAAAATACAATATTTAAACAAGCCCTGTGCCATTTTTTGTTTACACGATGCTCTGCGAAACATTTTGTTTCGCAGGACTATCATATAGCCAAAGGCTACAACATAGAGCTTCGGGACTACAAGACCCAAAGAGCGATAGTTTTTCTTTATTGCATCGTATATCGTACACCTTACCTCATACATCGTACATAAAAATAACCTACGTTTGTGTTATGCTTTTCGACAGGAAAAATTTATCTGATGCGCAGCTGCTGCAAATGTATCACAGCATTTTGTATCCACGGCTGATAGAGGAAAAGATGCTGATACTATTGCGCCAGGGAAAAATAAGCAAATGGTTTAGCGGTATAGGACAGGAAGCTATTGCTGTAGGCGCCACGCTTGCATTGCAGCCTGATGAATGGATACTG
>DAOLFI010000639.1:0-3028 GCA_035326385.1 Niabella sp. | reverse complement strand
GGCTGCAGCATGTTTAAATAGTTATTGCCCAAACCCACTTTTTTTAATGCCCTGAACAAATAAAAACGATAATACATGGTGGCCTGTATCAAACCGGTATCATTAACAATTTTGTTGAAAAGTATTTTCTGGTCATGCAGAGGCAACGCATCAGACAGGATAGCCATAATATTGGCATGCTGGCTATAGCTGCTACGCTTCACATCATCTGCAAATAATTTCTTTGCATCGTTCCAGCAATTCTTCTTAACGGCAGACAGCAGCTCCCCGTATAATTTACTGTAATGAAGCGCCAACGCTTTTTCATCCATCAATGAAAATAGCTGCACCGCATCTTTCAGGGTGTAAGCGAACTGGAGCGTGAGTATGGAAGAGCCGCCCGTCAACCCGCCTGGCGGCACACCACCCAAAGGCTTTTCATTATCCCAGGGCCAGGGTTTTGCCCAGTCTACAAAGTTCCAGTGCGGCATAGCACCCAGCATCCCGGTCTGTTTATCCATTTTATGCTCAAACCAGCTCAATACTGATTTAATGCCCGGAAGACATTCTTTTACCAAAGACGTATCTCCCCGGTGCATCCAGTGGTCACTGACCATATTGATCCAGAATAAAGAAAAAGGCGGAATAAATTGCGGCTTGCTGCCCGGGTAGCGGCTGTCAGTAAGCCCCTCATAGGTTCTTGACCGGTTAAAGGAACGAATTGCCTTTTTCATTAAACGGTCATCGCCATCTACATACAAAGAAATAAGCGCCTGAATGCGCGTATCTGCTATATATTGCAGCTGCTCGTAATAAGGACAGTCAAAATAAGTCTCATGCGCACAGAGCCGTGCAGTGCGCCAGCCCGTCTGCCAGATCTTTGACAGATCTTTATCATTACTTTCAAAAGAAGCATTCTCTTTAAAAGGATAGGCAGTGAACATAGCATAAAAATCCTCTATCTGCAAGGGCTCCGCGCCGGTTTCTATATCCATTTGAATGTAACGCCAGGTGCGAAACCACAGTGGCCGAAACAAACGTTTCGCGCCGCCATCAGCAATAAAGTAATCGGAAGGAGCTTTTATTATTTCATAGCCTTCTACCTCATTGCGGTTTCCCTTCACACTATCTTTATACAGAGCTTCGGCATAACGCAATCTGATCTTAGTATTCTTTCCACCACTGACGAGCAATTCAGGATAGCCTGTTGTTAAAAAATCCTGATCGAGCAAAAACGTAATCTTCTTGTAGGCGGGGACCAATAATGTACCGGTACTGGCAGGCCATCCTTTCGGGACCTGCATTCCCGCTGCTTTACGCACCCTGCTGATGCGTTGTTTTGTTTCTTCCATTGGAGGGATGTCGCCAGGTGCCAGCACCCAGGAATAGCCAGTCCATGCACCGTAAGGCGTTCCTCTTTCCAGCAACACTGCGTTTTTCCATGCCGCATCATTATATTGTATTTGTTCCCATTGCCAGGGATACACAGCTCCATTCACACTATCGGATGCACCCATAAAATTATTAAACGGCTCGGCGGGCGAATAAGCAGGGTTATGCAGCACTTTCCAGTTATGATCTGTGTTAATGATAGAATCTGCTTCAGTGCCGCTTTGCACTATCAGCCCGGTGCGGTTAGATAATTGTGCCAGCGGGCGGTATGCCCCCATGTTCCACACAGCAGCTGCAATTACATTGTCACCCTGCTTTAAATGGGATGCAATATCTACTGTTTCATAATACCAGTGCAGCAGGTCGCCGCGGGAAGGGCCCTGACTTACAGGATACCCGTTTACAAATAACCGGTAACGGTTATCTGCTGAAACATGGATCACAAATTTTTCCGGTCGATTAATCAGTTGGAACTTTTTACGGAAATGATATACCCCGTACCCTGTTGGTTGTACATCCGGGCAGCTTATCCAGTAAGCCGGCCATTTCCCACTTAAGTCCACATCACCTGCATGTGCACGACCAATCCACACACTACATAAAAAAATAAAAACGATATATCTCAATTTTGTCATTTGATACTTTCAATAAAAGGGAATAACGGTGTTGCTACGCGGGATCGATCCATCAATGCCTGCAACTGCTTTACAACATCCTGGTGCTTTGAAGCAATATTATCAGCTTCTCCGGGATCGGCATCCAGGTCATATAACTCAACGGTTCGTTTTTGCTTATTAAGAACATTGTATACGACATATTTCCATTTACCTTTTCTTATAGCCTGCCTGCCACCTCGCTCATGAAATTCCCAGTATAGATAATCATGCTGCTTTTGCGTTCCTTTTCCCAGCAGGGTTGGTAAAAAAGAAATGCCCTGGATATCTTTCGGCGGCTGCACTTTCAGCAAATCAGCCAGGGTTGGTAGCACATCCCAAAAAGCGGATATATGATCGGTTTTGGTGCCCGGCGCAATATGCCCCGGCCAACGTGCCAGCATTGGCTCACGAATACCTCCTTCATACAGGTCGCGCTTAATGCCCCGCCAGGGGCCATTGCTATTAAAGTACTCCGGGTCAGCTCCGGCTTCCTGGTGCGGGCCATTGTCTGATGAAAAGATCACAATGGTATTATTGTCGAGCCCGTACTGCTTTAACCGATCCAGTATTTCACCCACCTGGTCGTCTAATAAAGTGACCATAGCAGCAAAAGCCGCATGGCCTTCCGGCTGACTTTCATAGCCTCCAGTTTTATAATTAGGCGCACCGTATTTTACACCATTAAACGATTTTTCAGGTAAAAGCTTTCCACTGAACCTGGCCATATATTCTTCGGGTGCTACCAGTTCTGCATGCGGAATGATGGTTGGGTAATAAATAAAAAATGGTTGATCGCGATTTTGATCAATAAATTTCATCACCTGGTTATGGATCAGCGTTGGCGCATAATCCACTTTTTTGTCGGGATGATTTCTTTCCAAGATCACTTTTTCCTGGTTATGTATTAAAAAATCAGGATAATAGCTATGGGCCAGTGCCTGGGAATTGAACCCGTAAAACTCATCAAAGCCCTGGTTGTTCGGATCGCCTTCGGTACCAAC
>DAOLFI010000638.1:0-3032 GCA_035326385.1 Niabella sp. | reverse complement strand
AGACAATCAAGCAGTTCGCCTTCGACAAGCTCAGGCTGACAATACTTTTTGGTCAGCTCCTTGATTATGGAGTGTTTGCGTTTAACCTGGCGCTTTGAATTTCTAATAAGAAAACTATGGGTTATCGACCATCAGCTTCCTGACCGCCAAACATACCCAGTTATTCCGCTCCGATTGTTCCGCAAAAGTCAACCCGTTTTCGGAACAGCATTTGGTAATGGCGGCAACGTCTTCTTTTAGTATGCCGCTTAAGATTAAATGTCCTTCTTTCTTTAGTTGTTTTGCAAGAGCGGGCATATTTTCCAGCAGCACATTACGGTTAATGTTAGCCAGGATAATGTCGAAGCTTTTATCCATTTCTGCCGTGTCTGACTGTAAAAGTTGTATGGATTGGGTATTATTATGGTCAAAATTTTCCCAGGCGTTGGTAATGCTCCATTCATCTATATCATTGGCCACAACTTCCGATGCGCCCAGCTTATGCGCCATGATGGCCAGCACACCGGTGCCGGTTCCGAAATCAAAGACGGATTTATGGGTGAAATCGGTTTTTCTCATCTGCTGGATCATTAAATAAGTAGTGGCATGGTGGCCGGTGCCAAAGCTCATTTTTGGAGTGATGATAATTTCGTGCTGTATATTTTTCATAGGTTCATGAAAAGCAGCGCGTATACCTGCGAAATCATCTATTATCACAGGATCAAAATTAGACTCCCATAAGGCATTCCAGTTCCGGGAAGTTATTGTTTCTTTTTTATACAGCACTTTATAAGTGCCTGCTATTTCAGCTATTTCTTCTTCATTATAATTTTCTTTTAGAAAAATGGCCGTAAGCCCGTTATCGTTTTCCTCAAACCCTTCAGCAGTCTCCTGCAGGATGGCAAGCAGGATCTCTTTTATTTCTTCAGCTATATTTTCAAAAATGATTGCTACGTACATTCCTTTTTTGTTATAAATGTTCTATGAATTTTGTAATGGTATAAATAACCAGGCCTACCAGCCCGCCAACGAGCGTGCCGTTGATACGTATAAACTGGAGGTCTTTGCCTACTTCCAGCTCCAGCTTGTTGCTGAGCTCTTTTCCTTCCCAGTTGCCAACGGTATGGCTGATCAGCTCACCAGCCTTTTTAGTGTTCTGTAAAATATACTTATAGGCATGTTGCCGTACCCATGCGTTCAATTTATGCTGCATGGCTTCATCCTGTTTAAGGTTGGTTGCCATTTCAAGCAGGGTCTTTTTCAGATAGAGCTGAATAGCCGATTCCTGCGCTTCCAGGTCGTTAATAATACCTGATTGCAGATGTTTCCAGATGGAGAAAGCATATTGTTGTATTTTATCTCCGTTCAGGATCATGTCCTTTATTTCCTGCAGTTCCTGCTGCCATTTAGGGTTGGTTCTTATGTCATTGATGAACCGCGTTAATTGTTCGTTTACTTCATTTCTTATTTTATGATTGGGGTCGGTTTCAATCTCATGCATGTATTTGGCTAAACCATGGGTGATTTTTGAAGCGATCATATTGTCAACAAAGCCGGGTATCAGAAAATGGCTTTCTTTTTTAACCCTTTCTTTCACCATTGCTTCATTGTCTGTAACATAATTGCGCAGTTTATTCACAAGGTAATCCAGTATTCTTACCTGGTCACCTCGTTTCATAATAATCTCAAGTCCTGAAGCCAGTACTTCATTGAGCTTTATTTCCTTCAGCAGCTCTTTTGATTTATTGCTGATAAATCCTGTAACAGCCTTATCTTCTGCGTTTTGGATCACATCTTTTGCAATGCGGGAAATTTCAGTTACTAAAATGCCGGTATTTTTTTCGCTGCCCAGCCATTGGATAAGCAGGGTGCTGATATTTAATTTCCCGATATAAGGCCTGATGGTAGTTGCATTTAAAAAATTAGATACCACAAATCCGCCCAGGTTGTCTCCAATACTTTTTTTCCTGTTTTCGATGAGGTTGGTATGGGGTATAGGAATCCCCAACGGATGGTGGAACAGGGCCGTTACAGCAAACCAGTCCGCCAGCGCACCTACCATAGCGGCTTCGGAAAAGGCTTTCAGGTAGCCCAGCCATGTATGGTTGTGACTTTTTAACAGCCATGCTGAAAGCACATAAACAACTGCCATCAGTAAAAACAGGCCGGTAGCAACAGCTTTGTGCCTGCGCAACTGCGCAGCTTTTACCTGGTCGTTTACTTTGTTCATTTGTTATTCGTTTCGGGTTTCAGGTTCCAGGTTATTCAAACCAGTAATTTGTGACCAGCAACCAGTATCCAGTAACTATTAACTGCAACTTTTAAACTTTTATACCTCTTGGCTTCTCAACAATATCCTTCATAATAACAACCGCATGTTCCCTTGAGTTTTCTATGAATAAGCGATGAGTATTCATACCTCCGCATATCACACCTGCAAGATAAATGCCGGGAATATTGGTTTCATGCGTTTCAGGATTAATCGCAGGGCAGCGCACTTCATCACTGCTTAATGTAATGCCCGCCTGTTCCAGGAAATGGAGGTTGGGCTGATAGCCTGTTGCTGCAATAACCCAGTCATTTTTCAGGGTGACCAAACCTTCAGGGGTGATAATATCAACTTCATCAGGCCGTATTTCCTTTAATGTTGAGTTGAAATAAGCCTTAATCGAGCCTTCCCTGATTCTGTTTTCAATATCGGGTTTTACCCAGTACTTCACGCGCGATCCTATTTCATTGCCTTTGATCACCATTGTAACATGAGCGCCCTTTCTGAAAGTTTCCAGCGCTGCATCCACCGCCGAGTTCATAGCGCCTGCCACCACTACGTTCTGGAAGGCATAAAAATGCGGGTCGCTGTAGTAATGAGTTACTTTGGGCAGGTCTTCCCCGGGAATATTGAGCAGGTAGGGAATGTCGTAAAAACCGGTGGCAATGATAATATAATCGCAGGTGTAGGTTGCTTTGTCAGTTTGAACGGTAAAACCATGCTCCTTGCTGTCATCTGTCATCCCCGCCCGAACGTACCCGTTCGGTACGGGCGGGTGTCTCGT
>DAOLFI010000009.1:0-15705 GCA_035326385.1 Niabella sp. | reverse complement strand
AAATTAGTTGTTTCTCCCGGGTCATCTTTCAGATTATACAACGGGCCGGGCGGATCTTTTTTATTTTCCGGATAATTCCATTGATGAGGCGCCATCTGGTTATTCTGCAGCGGCTTCCACCACCTGCCACTACCACCACCTTTACCCGAAATAAATTTCCAATCCCCTTTTCTTATGCCCAATAATCCCGCTCGGCTATCAACCACTACACTTTGGCGCTGAGGTTCTGATGGCTTTGTATTGGTAAGCTCTCCCAGCATACTAAAACTATCCTCGCCTTCATTCCATTTTAAGGGATATTTGAAAAGCGCTGCAAACGTTGCCGTCCAGTCCGTAAGCGCTACCAGTTTTTCCGATACTTTTCCTTGCGCAAAGTGATGCGGCCAGCTTACGATCAGCGGTATATGAACGCCGCCCTCATACACTTCCGTTTTTTGTCCGAAAAAAGGACCATTGGGATAATGGCCTTCAACTTCTATTTTCTCAGAAGGCATGTAATTGGTAACACCGCCATTATCGCTGGCAAAAACCAAAATTGTATTATCCCTGATCCCTTTCTTCTCTAAGGCTTTAATGATTTCCCCAACCGACCAGTCCAGCTCATTGATAAAATCTCCGTAAACACCTATTTTACTGGTATTGGCGAATCTTTCGTTGGGCACAAGAGGCGTATGTATGTTCCTGGGAGTAAACAGGAGAAAAAAGGGTGCTTTCCCCTGTTTATTAATCCAGTCCACTGCTTTGGCAGCCAGGTTCACTGCTACATCTTCCTGCTTGTATTTTGCCGATTCATATCCTTCAAATGTATGGGCTGGCGGCTGGCCTTTTCGTTCCAGGTAGGAAGGCCTGTTTAAAAATCGCTTATCCAGAATAATCCGCATTGAATCGGTTAGATTCAGTACCCGGTGGTTTTCTATATACATATGTGGTTCCTGGCCTGCATGCGGAATTCCAAAGTAATAATCAAACCCAACCTCGAGAGGGCCCGGCGTAAGGTCTCTGTTATAATCCGGGCCACGGAGATCATCCCAACCCGGAGTGCCGGGAGCGCCATATCCTAAGTGCCATTTACCAATAATGGCAGTTGTATAGCCAAATGATTTGAAAATCTTTGGAAGCGTTGTTCGCTTGATATCTATAAGCAACGGATCATTCGCCCATACGGTTTCATGTCCGTTCCATGTACGCCAGGCATACTGCCCAGTTAATAACCCATAGCGGGATGGGGTACATACTGAATGCGGAGAATAGGCGTTGGTGAATTTTATACCACGTTCTGCTATGCGGTCAATATTAGGCGTAGTTACTTTTGCAGCACCGAAGCAGCTCAGATCGCCATAACCTAAATCATCAGCCAGGATAAATACAATGTTAGGCTTTTCAGGTGGCGCTGCCTTTGATGTATTAAAACCAAGGCTGGAAACAAATAGTAATAAGCCCGGCACAAACAACTTCCATCTGGAAATGCTAACCCCATGAAAAATAGCAACAGCAATATTATTAGGCATGCTCATCGTTAAATAATTTATTATTGTTTAGTCAAATATATATCCTGTTTTGAAGCAGAACCAAACCAATTATTTAGTAATTTTATAATTTCAAACAAAAAAAAATTAAATTTTTATATTACAATAATATAATTATCAATTAATTATAATAATTTTTTTTACACTTATATAAATTTATAAAACAATTTAATGCCAGCTTCCTTAATTAAACTGATCCGTAGCCTATCAAAATCGGAGAAAAGAGATTTCCAGCTCTTTACCAAAAAGCATGAGGGATATAAGCAATATGCTCATCTTTTTAAACTTATTGATACGGCACGGCACAATGATCTGAGTAAGTTTAAATCCGGGTTTCTTCAGGTATACTCGGCTTCTTCATTTGAAGCTACAGCCGCTTACCTGACACAGCTGGTTACAGAAACCATTATCAGGACACAAAGGAAAAGAAACAACATTTTCCAGCTGCATTATGGCTTATTACAGCTTCATGTATTAAAAGAGCGGAACCTGGATGATCTGTGGCTGAAGGAATTATCCCGGCTAAAATGTATGGCATCTTCCATTGATTACCCCGTAATAGATGCTATCCTGATAAGGGAAGAATTAAATTACCTGTCTGCAACATCATTTAAAGGCTTTAAAGAAAAAGAGCTCATCGATAAACAGCAAAAAGGAAGGGAAGCGCTGATCTCCATGCGAAATACTTTTGAACATTATACTTTGTATGAATTGATCAAACTCAGGCTGACCAACCAGGGGAAAATCGTATCAGAAAGTGATCAGAAGAAGCTTAATGACCTGCTGCTTGGAGAATTAAGCATCATCAATTCCAGAACCAGGCATAGTCCTGAATCGCGTAAAGTGCACCTGTTATTCCAGTCATTCTTCTTTACAAACATCGGGGATTACCAGTCTGCCTTAAAATCCTTTCAGCAAATCAACCGACTGTTCGAGCAAAACACATCGTTATGGATTCATACACCTTTCGAGTACATAGCAGTGCTGGACGGGATTCTGGACAGCCTGAGAGCTATTAAAAATTATGAAGCGATGGAGCCCTATATTCAAAAGCTGGAAAAGCTGAGCAACGATACGCTTCCCGAACACTTATGCCGCATAGCAGGTAATACAGCTATGCTTTACAGGATCATTACCATGATCGGAAAGGAGCAATATACTGAAGCTTATCATTTTATTGCAGAACGTAAACGTGAAGTACACGCCATGTACGGGTTGATCAATGATGAAAAGATCTGTGAACTGTTTTTTTACTTTGCTCTTATTTATTTCCGGAACGGGAAAATTAAAGACGCACAACGTTCTATCAATATGGTGCTGAGCATTAAAAAAAGCGGAGACAATTCTATTATCGTTCGCGTAGCAGGTTTATTAAACCTCATTTTTTATTACCAGGAAAAAGACCACGAATACCTGGAATACGCAGTACGTTCTTACCGCCGCATGTATTATGGTAAAGAAAAAATGCTGCAAACCGAAAAGCTGGTTCTGAGAACTATAAAGGATAATCCGGCAGGTATGGTTTTGTATAAAAGACAGAAGCAATGGAGCTCCCTGGCACCTGCTATAAAAAACATCCGGCAGGACGCTTACGAAATGCAGCTACTCAAGTATTTTGACTTTTCGGGCTGGGCGGAGAAAGAATACCATCAAGAATAATCCATACTAAATTAAAGACAACACAAATCAATTACTTACTATTAAGTAAATAAGTAAACGTGCCCGGGACTGAATTCTCAATTTCCGGGCTATAAATTTGTTGTAAGTGACATGTGTCAAATATGCGTCAGGACTGCGTTTCAGCGGATTTTATCACTTTTTTACGCTTCTTGCCTGTCAATACAAATATAAAATATTGTGCAACATTTTTCAAAAATGTGTCTGTCTATTTTAGACAAAAACATGAATGAATTCACATTTCAAAAATCTTCCTTTGCTTGCCTTCAATGTAATTTTGAAACCATTTTTAGGAAGATTTCGGACAGTTAGCAGAGATTTAAGATCGGCTCTGGCAAGGCAATAATTTTACCACCTTTCTCTATATACACAATAGATGATCTAAATTATAAGAATATTAAAAAAATCACCTTATTTAAAGTTACTTAACAATGTTAGTAATTATACTAGCGAGAATGTTGTAGTCCTCATTTTTGTTATTTGCCCATTTCTGAATAAAAATTTTTTGTGTTGCTAATATATCCTCCGATGTATTATTACCGGAGATGAATTTTGAATAAATGGAGAATTTTTTTTTGCTGTTAGTCGCCGAACTCATTTCCCTCAAATATTCGCTGTATTTACTTTCTTCAAGGATTGCTTTTGCCATAGTATCTGACAAAGTATCGTCCCAAATTATATCCTCAGGAGTACTTTTAGGAAAGTAAAATACGTTGCTCAAATAGAAATCTAAATACTTCTTTTGAAGTTCTATTTGTTGAGCCTCATTACCTGAGTTTCCAAGACTATCAACTGAAAATTTAATTTCTTCACGCGTTTGCTCTTTCAATTTGATTTTTAAAAATGAAATGGTTAGATCTGAAGCACTAAATGTTCGCCAATCGTAATGATTTTGAATGAACTTTTGATCGCCATCAAAAAAAATAAAATTATTGGAATTTGAGTCTCTGCAAAATACTGGTATAAACTCCTTCTTGATGACACTTTCGCCGCCCGGATTGTATTTAACATTGAAAAGGTTTTTTACCTCTGCTCCTAGTTCGATCAACACCGAAGAAACAATTTCATTAGCAAGGATATCTTCAACTATTATATTTTTTCTATCCGAAATCGGAAATTCAATGTGATAAAATGCTTCCTCGCTTGTCAGATTCTCTTTTACTAAGAATCTCCCATTGCTAGGATTCTGATAAAAAACTTTGATCGCTTCTTTAGGCAAACCATTAACGATCGAAGCAGAATGACTTGTAATGACAATCTGATGCTTTTTGAGCTTGATTTGCTCTAATAAAAACACTTTTAGCCGCTCCTGTGCCCCAGGATGTAGAGACACTTCGGGTTCATCTAATAGAATAAGAGAGTATGCTGGAGCTTCAAGTATTTTTAGAACTAGTCTTACTACTGCAACTTCGCCACTACCGGCAAACGCTTCTGAATATTTTGCAAAATTGGTATTAAATATTACTGTATAGCCAAAATTCCTGAAAAAGGAATGCTCAAGAAATTGTCCAGAAGTGTAAGATTTTCCTAGGATGAATGAAATCCATTTCAATTCATATTGGCTTATCTCTTTAACAGGTTTGTTTACTTTACCTGCCTTTGTAAAATAAAAAGGTCTACTTCCTGCAATAACTTCTTGTAATTGCTTTGATTTCTTTCGGATGAATTCCTGTTTTGTTCTAGTGGAAGAACCCTTCGTATTTCCAAAGTAAAAATATTTATCAAAAGCGCTTAATTCTGCTCGAAAATCGATATAAACAGCATTTTTTTGAATCGGAGGATTTCTTCGACCGTCGGTTCTATGGGTCATTCCTGCCCAAACTAAAGGGCGGCTAGTTTCCCAATAATTAGGATCATCATTTCTCCTTATCCTAGCCTTTACAACTTCTTGACGTACTCCACTATCGTCAGTAAAAATATACCAAAATGAATGCCTTTTCCGCTGATCGTCATAATATTCTATGGGATCGACGCTAGTATCAAACCAAAATTCGTACGGAGTTTGGCCTCGAGGTGCTCCATATAACGCATGCAAGCACGAACTCTTCCCACATCCATTTTGACCAATAAATACCGTCAAAGGAAATTCAAAATTGATTTTTGTGTCAATTTCCAAATTTCGATAAAAAGGAAAGTGGATAAAATCAATATACTTTTTGATATTACCCGATTGTTTGATACTCTTTATCGTCGCTATTAATTGTTCAACTTCGTACATGACAAGACCTTTAATTTTATGAACGTCTTCTCAACCATTCCGATTCATCCAATCCAACCCTTGAAAGCTCATGCGCAAATTCCGCAGCAATACGTTGAGCATGCAGATCCTTGAGGTCTAGAACCCATTCATAAACTTCGTCTTTTTCATTATTATAATCTGCATGACCATCCCTATATAAAGGTTCAAAAACAAATTTGTTATCTTTCGTGGTCGCTTTTATAGAATCTTCTCCTTCCAGTGCCGCAAATTTTATCGTTCTTAAATCAAAGCTCTTCTTTGAAAGTTTTAAACGTTTTCCATCAGAGGTTGCAAAATTGAATTTTGCATTAAGATCTCCTGTTACGTCTTTCAATGGGAGAAATAGAAACCTAGTTACCCCTGTTAACCGTACAGAATCACAACGTTGCTGTATGCATACCCAATAACCACTTTGACTTCCTTTTACTACAGCCCCCAAAGTAAGTCTAGGGAATACGGCACTCGGCTTGAAAATACTCTTATGATGTGTCAAAATTGAAAACTCAATGTCCTTATCATTAACTATATTTTCATTTGTCAAAGGTGATAAGGATCTTGAAAGTTTTTCCTTTTCCTTACCCGCAGCCTTTTCCTGATCTTCAGAAAGCTCCTCTCTCCATTGTTCTGCAATTGCTTTTGCAAATCCTTTTTCCAACCAGACTTTGATAAATTCAGTATTTATATGGACAGCTTTTCCGCTTACAGTTATAGGCTTATTAAACTCTCGCGTTCCAAGCCAGTTTTTAATATCGGTTATTGAAATACGCTTTCCGGCTTGGTTGTAGTGTAAAAGAGCTTGAACAGAGTCGGAGAAAATATCCACCATCTGTTCTTTAGAATCTTCAGGGGCTGGAAGGAGAAGATAATGCGTTAAAAATGCAAGATCAAGCCCTTTGTTATATAGCTTAATTAAACGAAACGTATTATTCCTTAAAATAGTTAAAGATTCTAGGACAAAGTTCGACAATAAACCAGATGTCATTTTTGCAAACTCATCAAGAATAAAGTCGGGCAGTTGTTCATAGCTTTTAACGCGCGCATTGAATTCGGGAATTAGATTAAACCTAGATTTAGGGTTTCCGTGTTCATCAATCTCATTATCTGATTTGGCTACGATGATAATTTTTACATTATCTGTCAGAACTTCAAAGTCTGTTATAGTAACGGCAATTCCTTGTGTTGCTAAATCTTTATGAATATCATTACGAATATCTTGCAAGCCTGTTTCTCCGGTATAAACGATAATTAATTTTAAGCTACCTTCTCCGGTCAATGGATCAGATAGAATTTCCCGAATAATTTTTAATGTGTGTGGTCCTCTCGGATCATCATTTTCCGCATCTTCCTCTTCCATTCCTTCAGGTATCGGTTCCTCTTCCAAATTTATCTGCCAATCAAGTACTGTAATATCTGCTTTCTTTGCTAATTCAGCCAGTAATTCAATATCTGCAGATGTTTTAGGCTTATAGATTGCACAAATTTTATTCTTTGCCGCGAATGATTGTGTCACAGTATAAGCATCGAAATCGTGATTCGTTTTCTCATCTATTGAATTAAAAGCTTTGTCATCGATGAAAACTATATTTTGAAGAAAATTGTTTGCAACTTCTTTCGATATATCAAAAAAATCGGAAGCCATATATTAACTGTTAAGAGATTCTATTTTAAAGGTTACATTACATCCGTCCCTAGGTTCATCTAAGTAAATTTTGTAATTTTCAGCAACAAGTACTTCTTTACTGATATGTAATCCCATTCCTCTGCCGTGCGTTTTGCGAGAAAACCCTAATTCAAAAACGCGTTCGACATCTTTAGCAGAGATTGCTGGCCCATTATTAGATATATAAACTCCGGTGTTATCCGCATGTAATCGAATAATTTTCTCTTCGTCTCCTTCAATTTGATTGAGCCAGTGAATTGCATTATCAATAATATTTACAAACACAGGATAAAACGTAGATCTAAAACCGTGTAATTTGTGAGTGCTAAAAGCCTTCGTATGTTTGAATTTAATGTCATGGCGTTCAATTCTGGCTTTAAACAGGTCAATGAGAAATGTTTTTACTTCTAAAGCAGGAATAAATTCCCGTTGTCTGTTTAATCGTTTATTTAATGGGGTAAACAAGTTTAAATACTTATCGAGATGCTCAAAGTTCACTTTAATATTTTTGTATACACCTTCCAACTTCTCATTGACATCTGCCCAAGCTCGCAAATCCTTCAAACTTCCTCTAATTGACTTTACAGTACTATTGAATTCATGATGTATTACACCGACAGCCAGCCCTAATTGGCTTAATTCTATATCGGCTTGGACTCTTTCTCTAAGTTCTTCCAACTCTTCGGCCATTGCATCTGATATCTGGTCATTGGTAACAAATTCATTGTTCGCATCTTTATCCCAATATATTCCTTGTAATTGGCGAATTACCCTCTCTAATGTTTGCGTAGCTCTATCTTTACCTCTGCTAATATCTGCTTCCATTAGCTTTCTTTCTTCCACCAAATCGAAGTCCTCGCCTTGGCCAACATTCAGACTCTTAAATCTGTCCTTGACATCACGAATTTGGTTATCCAAATCAATCATCAAATCATTTGCTAGTTCTTTAACCTTGGAGGTAATTTCAACGACTGCTTCTTGTGCTTCTTTCTTTTTTGCTGAAGCCGCTTTTTTAGCTTCGGCTGAAATGTAATCAACTGCCATTTCCAGCCTTTTCCGTTTATTGATTTCAATATTTAAAAGAGTTTTATATTCTTCTACTATTGTGTCAATATTATTAGTAGCATCTTGAAGAAGACCGATCTCTAGTTTTTGAATTTCGATTTGATAAGCCTCAAAATCTCGCCATGTATCTTTGGAAATGGTAAACCCTTTGGGTTGATTTATTTTTAATTTTTGGCGAAAATCGTCAATCAATTTTCTGGAGGCTATCTCATGGTCAATTAATGCTTGACCTGCTTCTTCTGGATCTTCTATATGTGCTACCGAGCTGAAATTCTTTTCGATAGTTTGAACTAATTCACCAATTTCCTCTTGGTATTTTTGATTATTACTGTCGTCAAAAAATTTATTAAGTGCGTTTTGAAATTTTTCCTTTCTAGCCTTCGCTTGCTGATCCCGTCTTTCAAG
This sequence comes from Niabella sp., assembly GCA_035326385.1. GTDB lineage: Bacteria > Bacteroidota > Bacteroidia > Chitinophagales > Chitinophagaceae > Niabella. Next base: position 7,133 of record DAOLFI010000009.1, on the reverse strand, counting down.
TGCTCTGTAATATCCTTCTCTTTCTGCTCTTTTTTGTATCCAAAATTCCGCCTTTGGGCCGCTACCCGAACCCTCCCTAAAAAAATCAGCAGCTAACTGCATAAAGACGCTTTTGAGAATATCTTGTAATTGGCGATACGCTTTATTTTCAATAAACCCTTCACGGCCTGCTTTTTCTTTAAGACTAGCGTTCCACTTCTTATCAATATCAATTACACCAAACATTCTACGATAGGAGAAAAAATAGTATTTGGCACTTTTGGTTCGATTTTTCTCAATATCAATAAAATCATAATCAGAATTGCCGTAAGGTAATATTCGAATATTATCCCTATATATGTATAGCCCTCCATACTTATCTCCTTTAGCCGTAATTATTCCATAATTTTCCGGGTCGATTACAGATTGTCTTTGTGCTCCTTGTACATAAGCAACATTGAGTTTAAATGATCCGCATTCTGTCTTTTTGTAGTTATTTCCGTTCCAACCGACCTTATGATCAAAGTTTTTTTCTCTGTAAACTTTTATCATTCCAGAAAACTGTCCAAATTCATCAAACGTTCCTTCAAAATGATGATCAGCAATTTCAAAATCTTCAGGAGTAAAGAACTCATCTTTATCCAAGAGGTCATAATAAATTCCGTCATTACTTCTAAAATCCCTAAATGCAACAGTTATCTGGGGAGTGGGGTGCCCGGGAGTCATAGTGTTAGTAAACCCCATAAGCATCTTCTCTATTTTAGTAGCATCTGTGGAATCCTTATTGCCGTCAATGTCGCTATTTAATGTTTCATCCACAGGAGAAATATAAAAATAAGTGCCACTGTTATCTCCATCGAATGAGAAGTTGCCAATTAGGTAATCGTTTAGATCGTAAGGAGAAATATTTAAAGATTCAATTGTTTGAATAATTGATTTAGCATCATCGTTTTCGATATCATCATTTTCAACTAGATCTTTTATAGAGTTAATCAACTCTTCTTTCATTTCATCAATATCATCCTTGGCTGGCAACTCATCAAATTCCCTTATTGGTATGAGAATTTGCTCAAGGTCCAATCCGGGCAATTCAAATATTTTCCAATTAATGAGTGCACCTACAATTTTATGATTATCTGTTCCTCGGCTCGATTTCGTAAGAATAAGTACTTGGCTCCCAATTGAAGCTATAGCTAAACGTCCTATTCCCTTTTCTCCCATTATGGGGCGATTTTTTTTTCCTTTGGGCTTAGGTGGAGGAAGTGTTTTCTTATTGATATATTTACTTTCGGTACCGAGTGTTAACCATCTGGATTCAAAGTCCCTCTTTGTCATTCCGATACCATTATCACGAAGAACAAGTAACTTGTCTTTCCTGAAATAATCAATATCTACGTTATCGGCATACGCATCATGAGCATTTTTAAATAGCTCATTAATTGCGGTAGGTATACCAGCAATTTGTTGCCGGCCTAGCATATCTAATGCTCTTGCCCTAGTCTTAAACTTTGCCATTTATGCCAATGTGTATTTAGTGACTTACCAATTGCTTCAGCTAGTTTTGGAGGAACCGCATTACCAATCATCGTTGCAATTTCCCCAAGGCTTTGGGAATAAAACTTATAATTAAGTGGAAACGATTGCAAGGTAGCACCTTCTCTCAACGATAGCGCTCGATCTTGTTCTGGGTGTGTATATCGACCGGTGCTTGTGTAAATAAACCTTGTAGTTATAGTAGGCGAAGGTTCCTCCCAACACAATCTGCCATATACATCATAATGCCCATCGTGCTTTTTATAGCAATTTAATTGGAGGTTTTTATTTTTAGACCACGAAAGTCTTGATCCTCCATTTTTAGGAGTCGCCTTTACACGTTTTAAATTTATTTCGGACAGGTTCGCAACAGTATGTTGAAAATCTGTCAAATCCTTATATCCAGCCTGGACATTTTCGAAAACAGAATAGTCTCCTATAGCCTTTTTTACATTAATTATATTACTCTTATCTTTATTTTGTTTTGGTAAGGAAATTGTCTTCATAAGCCGCGTTCCAATTAAAACAAACCTGCTTCGCTTTTGTGGAACGCCAAAATATTTTGCGTTCAATACCATTTGATCAAATACATAGCCTATTTTTTGAAGATCACTTTTAAACTCCGACAAAGGACTTCCTTCTTTCGTTTCTAAACCAGGCACATTCTCTATAAAAAGAAAACCAGGTTTATAATAAAGTACAAATTCTTTAAAATCATCTAACAAAAGGCGACCTGCACGAGATTTTGTTTTATCAGATTTTAAATTTGAATAGTATTGGCATGGGCTACAACCAACAAAAATCAAATTGTCTTGATTTTTTCTTATTGGAAATATTTGCTGTAGTTCTTTAACCTTCATATTCGAAACATCTTTGGCAGCAAATACAGATCTATTATTTTTCTCATAAGTTTCTCTAAAAGCTTCAACAATGTCAATACCCCCAAGCACATCAATTCCCGCTTTCTTAAATCCACAAGTTACCCCCCCCGCTCCACAGAAAAAATCTACTGCTTGAAGGTTTTGAAGCCCGTCTGAATATTTAAGTCTTTCTCTTCCTTTCATATCTAATTTCAAAAATACAAATTGCGACAATCATTTCGCTTGATTCACATACTTTTATTTATTAAAAATCTTACATTCCATAACTATATTATTAATTTTCCCGGTGTATTCATAACCCTTTCCATTTCTTCCCCCACAATCGCCTTCAACTCCAACTTTATCCGCAAAAATGCCTTTTTAATACTTTCTTCATCCACCTGCTTTTCAGGTAGCGATTTAAATCCTACTTCTTCCTTTTTGAGCGTATCAAAATCATGCTGCACCTGTCCATGAAACATCTTCTGATTTATCCGCTGATCCGGATTATCAGCCACAACACCTACTACCTCACCAGCAGACAAAGATGCAATAGTAGATTGCGGTATGGCATAATCCAATTGCCTGGATTTGCTAACCGATGTATCGCTGCTATTAATAGTAAGGCTCTGCCTATCCTGCATGATCTTTCCAAACCGTTCTGATAATTGTTTAGCGGATTCACCAGTTACCTGTCCTGATATAATATTGCCCACCATAGACAAAATCACCTTAGCCTGCTTTTCGCCATAATGTAAAATAAGTTGGCTGGCGTCCTGAATGACCATTGTAACATTTACCAAATAGCTTCTGCAGACCGATAAAAACTTATCGGCATTATACCAGGAAATATTGGCAAATTCCTCCAATAAAATCCCACAAGGTTGCTGCTGTTGTTCTTTTAGTAATTTCTGAAGCGTATTCAGGTACAAAGAAATCACCGCACTGTAAATATTAGATACCTGCGGGTTATTGGCTATACAGACAATTTTAGGATGTTCCGGGTCATTGATGTTCATAGAAAAATCATTCCCAGACAATACATAATACAACTTTTCCGATGCCAGCGTCCCCAGGCTAATAGCCGCCCCTGAAATCTGCCCTATCAACTGCTTACCGGCATCACCTTCCAGTGCCCGGATAAATGGCGTTACGAGCACTTCCAGGGTCGGTTCTGCAGCCATAATTGCAAACAGTTTATCCAATGGCGTTTGCGCCAGTTCTATAACATGTGGCAATGTACAATACTTACCATCCTTATAAAGCCTCAGGAACCAGATTAAAGCCGTAGTAAAATTGATGCTACTCTCCACCCAAAAATCACCTTGTTTACCGATCCATTCCTGGTTTAACCCCAGGAGTATGGCTCTTGATGCCGATGCAGCATCGGTAATGGAATGGATTGCTTCCGGCATCAGGGGATTACATCGCTGATGGATGTCTTCAAAGTTGATAATATAAAATTCGGGAATTGCTTTGTATTGCTTCTTGTTTTTGCGGTAATGGTTATACGCCACATTGGTGAGATCAGGATATTTAAAGTCATGGATAAACATAGCAAATCCCTTTTCAATCTGCTGCTTCAAAATCTCCTTGGCGATCAGTGTTTTACCACTACCCGGCAATCCCATTAAAAGTATGCCGCCCCTAAACCCATTGATGATATTGATCCATCCATTCCTGGTTTTATTTTTTAGTTGATACTTTGTTTGGAGATTGATGGAATAGGGATTTGTCAATAATCTTTCTTCCTGCGGGAAGGTTTCATTGGCGGTATTAAATACATCACCGGTCAGCTTTTGTTTGATGATTCGGAAGATCATTGTACCGCCGGTCATAAATAGTAAATAGCCAGTACCTGTAACGGTGATATAGACCATCGTAACAGCGGTCGCATTGGCTGGCATCATAAATATCAACCCACTAATAAAATACAGCAACAAACCGGTTACGATATATGCTCCGCAAATCCGGTAATTAAAAGCTTCTGCCTTTTTGGCTTTTACGCCCAATAAGGATAATATTAAAAACACCAGGGCCAGTAATTTTGATTTGTGAAATTCATTAAATAAGCCTGTCTTATGAACATTGTTTAATGCTTGGTCGCTAATACTATGTGTCCATCCCAATAACTTAAAGAAACCATAACAGCTATTACAAAAGTGCAACAATAGTATCGCTACACTGATGAGCCGTGTCATATCCATAATCTTCTTTAACCCCATTTCATTTTCATTCGTTTTCATTGTCATACCACACTTCGATTTAAAATTTATAGAAAAGCCTTGGGCTGTTAGAAATCCATTCCCCAATCCAGTCCCTTTTTGCGTTTTCGGTTCTTTTCATTGAGTAGCTCCTTATTGATAGATTCGTTACCACCATTCGGGTCAACAATCTGCTCAATGATCTTTCCAGCGGCTCTGGCGGATTCCTTTTCAGGTGCTTTTTCTTTTGATTTTTCCTGCGTGTGGTGCTTTTCAAATTCTTTGTCCAGTTTTTGGAAGATTTGCTTTTCTTGTTGGCTTTCCAGATCTAACCGTTCCAGTATTTTTTTGGCGGCGTATTCCTTACCCAGGTCACTACCATTAAAAACAGTCCGATTATTATGATCAATATAGGTCAGCCCATAAACTTTGCCTTCAACACTTCTCCTAATAACCAAATCAACCTGCTCTTTTTTCAATCCTTTTGCCAGTTCATTTAATGACCCGGGCTTAGACCGAAAACTCCACTCTATCGCTGTTTTCAGTTTCTGTTTATAGGCCTCCCGGAGTGGTTTGTTCTGCTCACATTTCTTTTCGATAAAAGCCAGTGTGGGTTTATTGTAAAATGCGCTGGCCTTTATAGGCTTGGTTAGGGCTTTACCATCTTTATCTATGACCACGTATGTCAGTCCTTTATGCCGATGAATACGTCCACCTTCCACACCACTGTCCGCTTTTACATTATATAACTTAAGAACCGCATTCAATTCATTTAAGGAAGTGTATCTATACTTTTCAATCACATGATCCAGCACATTGGTAATAGATCTTTGTACTTCCGATTTACCGGCTTGAACCTTTTGTGGTGATATGGCCAGTTCTGGTTGCATTCTTTGCTGTTGTTTATCTTTTTTATCTGCCGGAATCAGTCCAAATTCCTTTTCTATTTCCTTACGGGCAGGTTCTGATAAGTTCTTGGCTATATTATGGGTGGCAATCCTGCTTCCATCCTCCTTAATCAGCGGTGCCAGCACATGAACATGAGGATGGCCTGCATCCTCATGTTGATATACCAGGTAAGGCTGATCCCCAAACCCAATTTTATCCATGTACTTATCTGCTACATCCATATAAAACTCTTTAGATAACCTTTCTTTTTCCGATGGATGGAAGTTGAGCGAGATATGGATCAGTTTTGTTTTCGCTCTTTCATTTAAGTCCATCAAATCCTGGAATCGCTCCTTTTTATCTCTGAACTTTAACTCTTCTGCCAGCTTATAAAAGTTATGGGCATGGAGTAGTTCTGCTGTACCTTTCTCTACTTTCTTCTCGTGGTAATTGAGCGCTCTTGAAAGGCTTGTAGGAAACGTTATTTGCGGACGCATTGGGCTCTGATTTCGGTTAGGGATTGACGGATTTCATCGACTTTTTTTAGGAGGTTTTGACGACCTGATTCGGTGAGTTCTGCCCATATTTTTATCTCCGGAATATGATCCAAAGTATGCAGCTTATGTACCGTCTGGTTGAAGTTGTTTCCGATGGCGGACAATTCCCTGGATAGCCGGTTTAAGGCTGACAAAACTTCAGCAGTGGAAGCATCTTTATAATGAATCACTACAGGTCTTTGCAGCAATACTTTGCGCACATATTGGCTTAGCTTTTTGTTAGTCGTTTCTTTAAAAAGCTTGTAGATGGCTATATACTCATCGGGCTTAACACGGATGGTAATCCATCTTTTGGGGTTGATTGTTTGTTCTTTCATCACATTTTCATTTACACTGTTATCAAATTTTTCCAAATGAGTTCCGAATGCGGGAACCGTAAAAATTTCTCTTTCCTTTTTCCCGAAGCGACTTTGAAGCGAAAGGGCAAGGTTCAAAAGTGCAACTTTTGGTACACCTTGCCAGTCGCGGGTCAGGCAGGCGACTTCGGGCCTGCGGGTGTCCGGTCAGGACGCAGCAGGCATCTTTAACTAATAACGTTCAAGTCGTGGACGTTATACCGATTTTAGCGCAGCGGTAGGTTAGCTTCTGGTTGCAAACCGAGATGTTGATGCCAGTCATTAACATCTTTGTAGCCTTTGTACAAAGCTCGCTCGTCAACAAATTTTTGAGGATTTAGCTTAACAGCTTTTGTCGTGCATTTGTCTCCTGTTGGGTCGTTATCCAGAAAGAGACGAACCTGGTTATAGGTCTGCATTAATGGCAGTTGCTGTTCAAAAAAGAGGTTGAATTAAGTATTAAAAAATCACTTGAAATATGCTCCTGATTTGCGATAATGGTGAGATAGGAAAGGAAGTCATAAGCACCTTCGAAGACGCTCAAAAATGTTGACCCGATTTTAAATAATGTGGAGGCTTTAGGATGACTGCTTCCCTTGTAGTAAACATTGCGTAGTTCATAGCCACCGGCATCATTTTTAAAGCCCAAGGCATAGTATAATTTACCGTTGTTCCTATAATCTACTTCGCATAAATACTCGTTGGCTATTTGTGAGGAGATCCGGCGTGATTGATAGTAACGGATGAGCGCGAGACTAGTGACGGGTTTAACGGAAA
>DAOLFI010000637.1:0-3038 GCA_035326385.1 Niabella sp. | reverse complement strand
ATTCGGATTACTTCCAAACAAGTCCAGAATTTTTGTTTTTATCTGGTGTCCCGGAGTTACTTCGTTGCATAAGTAAAGCATACAGGAGATGATCAAAAACGGTTTTTTCGTTTGAACTTCCCTCAAAGGGTTAATGAACCATTGTCTTGCCGGGTTGTTCAGTTTTTCGGTAGGTCGCTTTACCATATTTCTGCTCCATAATCTTGAATGGTGGGCTATAATATTTCGGATATATGTAATTGCTTCTAACCAGCTTGATAGTTCACTGTGTAAACTCAACCCCATTTCTTTTGCAATCATTGCCTTTTCAGGAAGCTGGTGTTCCAGGTTTTTGTATAATTTGGAAAGTGTTCCCATAGATGCTACTTCCAGTATTTTCCAGGCATCAGCATCCTTACCTGGATAGCGGTAACGGTGGTCCTTTATGAATATTTCCTGACTTCGGCTAAATTCCTTTTGCAATTCTTCAATGATATACTGATGAATGAGTTTTGTAATTCCGTTATTGATAACGGTTTTTGAATTGAACAGTGAACCATCCAGATACCACAGTCCGCAATAGCGCATTGATAAATGATAAATCATTTTTGTTCTTAATGCAATTTCAATGCGTTCAAGCGCATCAAACAAAATCAGTCTTAAATGTCTGTCAAAGTTGTACCGGTCTATAATATCCTCGAAATAGATGTTTTGGGTGAAAGTGTGAGTGACAAGATCTTTCTGTACATCCCACCAATAACCTTTTAAGCGGTAATAGCTGATATTTTCTAAAAAATGCTGAGCATTACTTTCGTCTTTAAACAACATTCCCCGTTTTTTCAGGAGTGCAATCTGGTCAGCTATACTGCAGGCAGGTTTGTTTGACATAGGTATATAAAAAAATGACCCGTTTGCAGTTCTGATGGTATGCAAAACGGGTACTGTTAATACAAAGGTATGCAATGGTTTTTAATTATCTGGTATTTTGCAAAAAATAATATCCAAAAAAATTAGTTTTGTATTACTAAATATATTAGCTTTGTGTTGATAAATATTTTAGAAAGGCGATAGCGAAATTGTATTTTTGATTTATGGCAAAGACAGATAAATTACCCGAAGTAGACGTAAATAATGAGAAGTTCAGAGCGCTTAAGCTTACCATGGAAAAAATTGATAAAGACTATGGTAAGGGCAGTGTAATGATGATGAACGAGAAAGCCGTAGAGGCCCACTCAGTGATCTCTACAGGATCGATCGGTTTGGATACAGCATTAGGTATTGGCGGCCTGCCACGCGGCAGGGTTATTGAGATATACGGGCCGGAGTCTTCCGGTAAAACTACCATCGCAACCCATGTGATAGCGCAGGCGCAGAAAAAAGGCGGTATGTGTGCTATTATTGATGCGGAACACGCTTTTGACAGCGTTTATGCAAGAAAACTGGGGGTAAACGTAGATAATCTTTTAATAAGCCAGCCCGATTATGGGGAGCAGGCTTTGGAAATTGCTGACAGGCTAATACTTTCAGGTGCTTTGGATGTGGTGGTGATTGATTCTGTAGCGGCATTGGTTCCCAAAAGTGAGCTGGAAGGTGAAATGGGCGACAGTAAAATGGGCTTGCATGCCCGGCTGATGAGCCAGGCTTTACGTAAGCTTACGGCTACCATTTCCAAAACCAACACGATATGTATTTTCATCAACCAGTTGCGTGAAAAGATAGGGGTAATGTTCGGAAATCCCGAAACAACGACAGGAGGTAATGCGTTAAAGTTCTATGCTTCAGTAAGGCTGGACATCCGCCGTCAGACCCAGATAAAAGATGGCGATGAGGCCATTGGTAACCGTGTTAAAGTAAAAGTGGTAAAAAATAAAGTAGCGCCTCCGTTCCGTTCCGCCGAATTTGATATCATTTTTGGCGAAGGCATTTCCAAGACCGGGGAAATTATTGATATGGGCGTGGATCTGGGCATTATTCAAAAAAGTGGATCCTGGTATAGCTATAACAGCGATAAACTGGGGCAGGGCCGTGATGCTGTAAAAAATCTGCTGCTGGATAATCCTGAGCTGGCTAATGAAATAGAAGCAAAGATCAGGGAAAAGATTGAAGAGCTGAAAAACGCTTAGTTAGTATATCTTCTTGGATGGGTTAGTACAGCCGCTTCATTTTAGAAGCGGCTTTTGTTTGCTTTTTAAAATCCTTGCGCCGGTCTGCAGCATGGCAATGTGTGTGGCTGACCGGTGCATTGTTGTTATTTGTTATTTGCTGTGCGAGGCGTCCTCGCCTCGCACTTCTATTATATCTCCTTTCCTTGCGCGGGCCTGAAGCCTGGCAATGTGTTTGGCAAATCAGCAATAAACATTTGCTTACGCACGATTTTTAAAGAACTGTCCTTGCGCCGGTCTGTAGCACAGCAATGTGTGTAGCTGACCGGTGCATTGCTTTTACTCATCTTAGGTACATATAATTATTCATTTTTCCATGCTTTTTCTCCGAAAGTATTCGGAGCAAAAAGGTGGAGCCAAAAAAGACAGCCGGTCCCGATAGCTATCGGGAGTTGCGGGCTATTTCCGGCGGGAATAACTATCAGCGCTCTGCTTGGTAAATCATCTATAAATACCTGCCTGAACGGACGGGCAGGTTTGCTTACGCCTGATTTTGGTTTCTACGTTTTGGATGGCCTTGAAAAAATAGTGTTAAGAAAATAATCTTGTAAGTGTCGGAATGCTGTTCGAGGCGTCCTCGCCTCGAACTTTTATTATATCGCCTCATGGCGATACGTGAATTTTCCTTGCGCGGGTCTGTAGCTTGGCAATGTGTGTGGGCTGACCCGTGCATTGTTGTTACTTTTATTTTCTTTTTATATAAATAATGTAGGAAGGCAAGTAACAGTGGCGCACTGGTCGTGAGACCAGCGCGAGTTCTTTGCGAGATCAAGCACACGTTCTTTTCACATCAACTCACAAACTCTTCCTCCCTTACATCAATCAAATGCGCAGCTTCCACTAGCTTTGCTAAATGGCTGTGCACCTTGAACGGAGCAACGGGGGCAAAACTGCCAT
>DAOLFI010000636.1:0-3044 GCA_035326385.1 Niabella sp. | reverse complement strand
CTCTATACAGTTACTAATAATCTATTTACACAAAGAACTAAACACTACCAAATATTGATAAAGGCGGGTTTTTAGACCCGCTCTTTTTTTATACGTTAGACTGGCGGCAACAGAAGCAAAAGCATCCGTATTCATGTTTCGGGAACGATTGCGTACATTTTTACGCCCTTCTTTTTCTGGTGAAGGTTTTATTGTTCTATCTTGGTCAAACGTGGCTGTCTCAAAAGGGATGTCAGCCTGAGCTTGTCGAAGGCTAATGATTTGGCTAACAATATTTCGTCAAACTCAATATGACAACCAAATTGACTTTTGAGGCAACCTCATCGAAAACTATTTATTCTAACGTAAAGCTGTCTGAAATGGAAAATCAATCCCGCAGGGAATTCCTGTATTCTGTAAGTATGCTGGCTGCCGGAGCGGCTCTTACCAGTCCCTTATATGGTTTTAGCAGTACTAAGAAAATGAAGCTGGTATTAGTAGGCACCGGGGTCAGGGGTATATCATTCTGGGGCAAACGCCTTATTGAACAGTATCCAGATAAACTGGAATTTGTGGGGCTCTGTGATATTAACCCCGGCAGGGCACAGTATGCTAAGAAGTTCATGGGGGTGAACTGCCCTGTTTATACCGATTTTGATAAGATGTTGAGGGAGCAAAAGCCCGATCTTATTATTATTACTACTAAAGATGCTATCCACCATGAATTTATTATTAAAGGTTTAAAATATGGCTGCGATGTATTAACGGAAAAGCCTTTAACAATTGATGAAGATAAATGTCAGCAGATACTGAATGCGGAGCGTGCTTCCAATAGAAAATTAATTGTCGGATTCAATTATCGCTGGGGGCCCTATGTAACCAAAATTAAAGAGCTGATTGCTGAAGGAGCTATTGGAGAGGTTACCTCGGTAGATTTTAACTGGTACCTAAATGTACATCATGGCGCTTCATATTTCAGACGATGGCATGGGCTGATGAACGGAGGAGGGTCTTTATGGGTGCATAAGGCAACCCACCATTTTGATTTATTGAACTGGTGGCTGGATTCGGATCCTGAAGAGGTTTTTGCGTATGGCGCTTTGGAGCATTATGGTAAAAACGGGCCTTTCCGTGGTACGAGCTGCAGGGCATGCAATCATAAATCTGAGTGCAAATATTATTGGGATATTACAAAGAGCGATCATGATATGCGGCTGTACGTAGATAATGAGCAATATGATGGCTATTTAAGGGATGGCTGCCTGTACAGGAACGAGATTGATATTTATGATAAAATGTCTGCACAAATAAAGTATGCCAACAAGGCCATTGTCAATTATTCCTTAACTACTTATTCCCCGTTTGAGGGATGGCGGTTAGCGTTTAACGGCCAGAAAGGAAGGATTGAAGCCTGGATGGATATTCCCTTTTTTAAAAAGGAAGATCTTAACCAGGCGGATCTGCACGCTGCAGAAATGAATCAGAATTTAAAAGAGGATATGACGGTAGAGCCGGTTATATTATTCAGGAATTGGGAAGATTATAAAACGATCAATGTAGTGGCAGAACGTGGTGGGCACGGAGGAGGTGATAAGCGTTTGCATAACCGGATTTTTGTAAATCCAAATGGGGCAGACCCTTTAAAGCATGCGGCCGGAGTTAGAGATGGTGTGATGTCTGTACTCATTGGCATAGCTGCCAGGAAGAGTATTGAAACGGGCAAGCCCATCAAAATAGGTAGCCTTACTGATCTGAAGCCAACACCTGATCGTACGTAAAAGAAAGCAGTTCTCACATGGCTGAAATTAGTGTGGGAACTGCTATTTTCTCTAACCTGCAGGGTTTATTTGTTATGCCTGTCTTCCAAAACCTTTACCACATCTGCTAATGAAAAACCTTTGGCCTGTAAAAGTACAAGGTAATGAAACATAAGATCGGCAGCTTCCCCTAAAAAGAGCTCATCATTATTGTCTTTGCTTTCAATAACGATCTCTACCGCTTCTTCGCCCACTTTCTGGGCAATTTTATTAATGCCTTTGGCAAACAGTGAAGCCGTGTAAGACTTTTCAGAGGGATTGTTCTTCCGGTCAATGATAACCCTTTCAAGCTGCTGTAAGGAAAATGAATCATTGGCTTTGCCAAAACAACTGATATCTCCTGTATGACAGGTGGGGCCTTGCGGTTCGGCTTTAATAAGAAGCGTATCCTGGTCGCAATCCAGTAAAATATCTTTTACAATTAAAAAATTGCTGGACGTTTCTCCTTTTGTCCAGAGGCGTTGCTTGCTGCGGCTGTAAAACGTGACTTTGCCTTCTTCTTTTGTTTTTATAAAAGCTTCTTCGTTCATAAAGCCCAGCATTAAAACTTCAAGTGTGGCTATATCCTGCACAACTACCGGCATCAGGCCATCAGCGTATTTTGAAAAATCGGGAGACATATATTGAATATTTTTATGGTGATTGAATGTGTATTTGGTCCATAGTCCATAGTTGATGGTCCATGGGCTATCGACTGTCAGCTACAAACGTACTGTAATGTTCTCTTTTTGAAGATATTCTTTTAAATCCTTTATTTCTATTTCTTTGAAATGAAAAATACTGGCAGCCAAAGCCGCATCAGCAAAGCCTTTGGTGAATACTTCTTCAAAATGCCGCATAGTTCCGGCCCCGCCTGATGCAATAACGGGAATATTTACAGACTGGCTGATCTCGGCAGTAATATCAATAGCAAACCCTGCTTTGGTGCCGTCATTTTCCATGGATGTTAAAAGTATTTCGCCAGCGCCCAGATCCCTGCATTGCTTTACCCATTCTGTAGCAACAAGAGGGGTAGGGTTGCGGCCGCCGTGTGTTACTACCTTCCATACGCCGTCAAATAATTTAATGTCCACAGCAACCACCACGCATTGGCTTCCGAAGTTTTGGGCCAGCTCTCTTACAAGTTCAGGGCGTTTTACTGCTGATGTGTTTACAGAGATCTTATCCGCGCCATTTTCAAGCAATACGGAAACATCTTCCACTGTATTAATACCACCGCCAACAGTAAAGGGTATATTGATATGTGTG
>DAOLFI010000635.1:0-3044 GCA_035326385.1 Niabella sp. | reverse complement strand
TACTGGGTGCTGTGGACGGGGCCGCTTCTGCTTGCTAAACCGCCATAGCAAGATCTCTTTTATCAAGAACAATTAAGGTGTCCCCTTTTTGCACCACCTGATTATCCTTTATCCTCACTTCGCTGATATATCCCGAGATCTTTGAAATAACAGGACTCAGGTTGGCTTCCACCTGTGCATCATCGGTTTCTTCATGTTTCTGACTATGGATATATCTTGTTATTCCCAGGTACAAGCTCCCTGTTACCATCACGGCAAGTATAATGAAGAATATAGGGCTTCTTTTTTTAGCAGGGGCCTTTCCTCCTGCGGGCTCATTTGTTTCAGTAATTGTATTATTTGCCATTTTTGTAGAATTAGAGTTTATTGATAAAGCATACCTGTGGTTTCTAATAATTTCCTGTAAGCCAGCGCTGCATCGGCCCTGGCATTTAAAACATTTATTTTAGCAGCTAATAATGTTACATTGGCTTCCAGCAGATCAGTAATGGTTACCAGGTTATTGTCAAACTTATTTTTGGTAATACGGTAATTTTCTGTAGCCTGATCCTGCACTTTCTCATATACTTCTATTTTCTTCTTTGCAACGAAGGCATTCTGATAATCCTTATTCAGGCTGAGCCTGATCTCATCCACCAACATAGCCTGCGTAGCAGACAATTGCGTTTCCCTTGCTTTAGACTGCTTTAAAACAGCATTACTTTTCCATAAATTAGCCAGGTTATATTGCACCCCGATGCCGGCGTTAACGGCATTAGTAATTGTTAATACCCCAGGAATATCTGCAGCTACATAACCACCGGTTAACGCCAATGTGGGATAATTTTCAGCCCTTGCAGCTTTGGTGCTTAATACGGCCGCTTTCTGCTGAAAGTCTATTACCTGCACATCTTTGCGGTTCTGCAGGGCCAGCTGCTCATAATCGGTATAAGACCGGCCGTCCATTTGCTGCCCGGCAAAAGCAGCATCCACTTCCAAAACAGTTGTTTCGGGCAACCCCAGCAGCAGGTTCATATTTACATTAGCTATATTAAGTGCATTTTCTGTTTCCAGCAGTTGCAGTTCAATATCCGAAGTTTGCAATTGGGCTTTCAACCGGTCATTCCGCGCAATAATGCCGTTATTTTCTTTGTTTAAAAAATCTGTATCCCTTTGCCGGGATGCTAACAGGTTCTCACGGATCACATTTACCGTTTGCGCAGCCTTGAACAGGTTTACGTAGGCCTGGCTTATATTATAAGCGATCGCGTTCCTGTCCTTTCCGGCATTCAGTTTTGCTGCTTCCAATAAATACCGTGACGATTCAATGCCATATTTTATACGGCCACCGGCAAACAGGGGTAAAGAAAAATTGGCCATACCATAAACAGCCTGGTTAACCTTTGGTGTCTGCATTCCCTGTGATGCACTCCCCTCCTCTGAAGATTGCCTGGCTGTTTTTAAATCAATATTGGCATTGGTAAGCCTCAGGTAACTGCTGCTGATTTTCAGATCGGGCAATTGCCTGTTTTTAGCTTCGGCAATGGCTGCTTCCGCCTCTGTAATTTTTGCCTCATCAATTTTCAGGTGATTGCTGTGGGCAATACCTAACTGCAACGCTTCATCAAGCGTTATTTTTCTAACCTCCTGTGCCATTACATTGGCATAGGAGCAAAGCGCTGCGGATAAAAACCATAGCGCCTTAGTTTTCAGATTCATACCCTAAAATACTTTTGGTAACAAATTTTAAATAATCCTTTACTTTTTCCAGATACACATCCTGTATCCACTCCTCCGTAACTTTCGCCCCATAATGCCCTGCATATAAATGCTTGTTTAAAAGAGACTGCATAATGGTTCCTGTAATTGTGGTCAGGAACAAAACGGGGTCTACTTCTTTTTTAAAAACCCCCGAGTTCTGACCTTCTGTAATAACCTGGCTAAAAAACCGGGGATATACTTCTTTAGACTTACTGAGAAACCTGATAACATTTTTGTTTTTATTAGTTGCCTGCTCTGCCAGTATCACTTTATAAAACGACCGGTTATTTTTTACCCGATCTACGTAGCCAGCAACTGCCTTTTCAATTTTTCGGGTGGCAGAAAGAGAGACATCTTCCGCTATTTCCTTAACCGAATTCAATCCAACTGCCGCACGCATCCTGAACAGCTCTTCCATCAGCTTTTCCTTAGAACCGAAGTAATAAGAGATCATGGCAATATTGATCCTGGCCGCTTTGGCAATATCCCGTACAGATGTGGCATCAAATCCCTTCTCAGCAAACAGTTCTTCAGCTTTCCCTAATATAAATTCTTTTTTTGTCATTGCGCGTACAAAATTAAACGATTGTTTAATTTAATCAAACATTTGTTTAATATTTTTTTTGAAGAGTTTCCGGACGTATAAATAAACCAGAATAACAGGCTGATTTACAAAATTTACCTGCAAATGAAAAAAGTGCAACCCTTGCGGTATTGCACTTTTCCTATCCCATGTAAAACTATGATTATAAAGTTTCTCCCAGTTGGCTTACATCCAGGCCCTGAGCCTCTTCTTCTTCACTAACACGTAAGGGAGTAATCAGGTCTGTTATTTTTAAAATGACCATCGACATAATAAATACGGCTACTAATACACCAATGGCAACCAGCACATGTGTAGTGAACAGCTTTGTTTCGCCAAAAAACAATCCTTTATCTGCAACTACGGAGTTGATACCGGGGCTGGCAAAAACACCTGTAAGTATCATACCCACCAAACCACCTACACCATGACAGGGGAACACATCCAGAGTATCATCAATACTTGTTCTTGTTCTCCATTCAACCATCAGGTTACTAACAAATGCAGCAACCACACCAATGACCAAAGCGTGCGGAATACTTACAAAACCGGCAGCAGGAGTTATAGCAACCAACCCTACAACAGCACCAATACTGGTACCCATAGCTGAAGGTTTTTTACCTCTTAATGCATCAAACATAATCCATGCAAACGCAGCGGCGCCAGATGCAACAGCAGTAGTACCCAAAGCTATAGCAGCCAGGTTGTTGGCACCCATTGC
>DAOLFI010000634.1:0-3044 GCA_035326385.1 Niabella sp. | reverse complement strand
CAGACAGGGAGCATTTGCACTGGCACAATGGGGTCAGGTTAACCGGAATTTCCAAGTATTGAATAGTCACTATAAGGATGAATGCGAATATTATATTACCTATAAGGTTTTAACCATCATTAAAAAGTATAACTATTATCAAAAGAAGTATGGTACATTAAATAAACTAATTGAACTTTCATCTGTATCTCAACCAGACGATACAAATGCAAAAGCAGAAATAGCTTTTGAAAATATAGTCACAGACCTTTTTAAAGATATTAAAAATGACAGGAGTCATATTACCTTAAAACTTAAACAAGCTATATTTTATTTAAAATATACCGAATTACAATATGCGTTAACCAATTCAATGCTAAAAAAAAGCAGTCCTATTCCTCTGGACGATTACAATAAAATTGCCACCCGTATATTTAATATAGCAACTGATGAAATTCAATCAATAGCAGAACTACTTCCACCGGCAATTTTTAGTTTGGATTTTCATTTGAATGATAAAGACAAGAGCAGTTTTGGTAGAGCCAGTTCAGGAGAATATCAAATTGTTAGTGTATTAAGCAGTATTTTATATCACATACGGAACATTGATTCAATTCAAGAAGAGGGCAACAAATATAACTATGTTACAGTAATACTGGATGAAATTGAATTATACTTCCATCCAAATATGCAACGCTTATTCATTAAAAAACTGTTAGACGCCTTGTCAAAATTAGATAATGATCTATATGGGATACATATCTTATTGGCTACACATTCGCCTTTTATATTGTCTGATCTACAACAACAAAAGATCCTTAAGCTAAAAAAAGGAACAGTCGAATTTAGTGAAAATGGGTACGATAGTTTTGCCGCTAATATACATGATCTACTGGCAGATGAATTCTTTTTAAGCGATGGCTATATGGGAGCATTTGCTAAGGAAAAGATTGAAACTGCAATAAATATTCTCAATTACTTAATAGCAAAAAGAAAGGGAATAAAGCAAGAAATGGAGCTATACCAAAACAATCTAAATTATTTTAGGTATTGGGATAACAAGCCAGAAGGATGGGATATCGAGCTGGAAAAAGCTAATGTATATGAATTGATAAAAGTTATAGGAGAACCTATAATAAAAGAAAAACTCAATACAATGTACCAAGCTGCTTTTCCTGATAGCACAACTAATGATGCTAATCGTAATAGGGCAAGGGAGGATATTTTACAAATAATGAGGGAGCATAATTTAAGACCAGAAGATTTTTAAACCATGTTATATATAAACCATAGCTTGCCACACATTGCATCGGCACGCCAAATACACGTAAAACATGTTACTTGTTATATTAAAAGAAAGCTCTATGGCAACACAAAAAGTAGCAGATGTTCAAATACCACCTGTTCAATATGCACCTCCCGCATTGGTAAAATAAAAGGTGTTCCTACCACTTGGATAAGGGCTTTTGAATATGTTGGTATTGAGAAAATAATAGAAAGCTCCCCCAAACAGTTACTAACTTTAAGCAAGAAATTCTGGAACAAAGTTGGAACTACATACGACAAACTTTCTAAAGCAAAAAAGGTGCTATTTGCCAAAATAGTTGATTATACAGATTGGTCTTCAAAGCCCAAAACTGGCAAGAGTCGTTATAATGCTTATGACTTGTGTAATAATCTAAAGATATCTACGTGTATTTACTGTAATAGATTATACACTACTACGGTGATTACTGATAAAAAAAGTAAGAAACGAATCATTCGTCCAACATTGGATCATTGGTATTCGCAAGAGATATATCCTATATTAGCGCTTTCCTTTTATAATTTAATACCTTCTTGTTCACCTTGCAATACTTCAGTTAAGCATCGAATGAACTTCAATTTAAGAAATACTATTCACCCTTATGTTGATCAAAAGATTACAGCAGATTATCAATTAGTTTCAACTTATGATAGAACGCTTAATACGTTTAAAATTACAGTTGATAGTAACAACTCTAAAATAAGGTCTACTTTACAAAGGATGAAGATTAAAGAAATTTATGAGCATCATCAATCCGAGCTGACTGATCTTGATTTATTGAAACGAAAGTACAATAAGAGATATCTAACTGACTTAGGAAAGCTCCTGGATAAGAGTTTAACACAAAAAGATATTTATCGTGTTTTGTTTGGCGTAGAGTATGAAGATGAAAATTTCAGCAATCGACCTCTTAGTAAATTGAAGAAAGATATACTTAGCTTAAAAATAAAGTGATATTAAAAGTATTGGGAAGCCTACATAATCCAACCATCCATAAATTCATACAGTTTTCAGCTGTTAAAATACGAATTAAACCGTATAGTATATACACAACATCCCCTGGCAGGCCTTTATTTGTAGCCTTGCTCATGTTTCATACACTCCTGTAGCATTATTTTTTAGCGGGCACTGTCCACAGGTAAACCACCTTACCATCCACCTCAATTTTCTTATCAGGGGTCCAGTCGCCCATACTAAAGGCATGAGAAACTACCCTGCTGCCGGGTTTCATTTCGGAAAGAATTTTAGGTTTCAGCATCTCATTTATTGTTGGAAGCAAGTAGAGGGTAAGAACGGAAGCTTTACTGAAATCAAAATTGAACAGGTTGCCCTTTACAAACTTAACCTTATCTGTAACGCCCTCTTTTTTAGCGCTTGCGTTCGCTTCTGCAATACGATCGGGATCAATATCAACGCCGGTACCGGTAGCACCATATAATTTTGCAGCGGTAATAATGATACGGCCATCACCACACCCCAGATCGTAGATCACATCGTTTTTATTCACTTTTGCCAGGTCAAGCATGGCATTTACCACGGCCGGTGGAGTAGGCACATAAGGAACATCCAAACCTTCTTTTTGCCCAAACGAATTAAAAACAAAACCCACCAGGAATAACAGTGATAACCAAAGATGATTTTTTTTCATTTGTAAGTTTTTTAGCGTTAAAGAATGATGATCTGTTGTATTGTTATTTTTTATCTTTTATTAGGTATACTGTCTCTTTTTTTCAGCGTCAGCAATACGATCAGTCCAATA
>DAOLFI010000633.1:0-3045 GCA_035326385.1 Niabella sp. | reverse complement strand
ATCCCTTTCAGGGCATTGTCCACGCGGACGGGCGATGTGTTTTTTAAATCATCGGCTGTTACGCGGGAAATAGCAGCCGTTACCACACTTTTCTTTTGGGTACCGTAACCTACCACCACCACTTCGTCAAGGCCTTCTATAGAAGCAACCAGCCTTACCTCTATAGAGGTGCGGTTGCCCACGGTTATTTCCTGTGTTTGATAACCAACCGCGCTTATAACAAGCACTGCTGCATCTTCAACGGTTATGGAATATTCCCCGGCATCATTGGTAGCTACGCCATTGACGGTCCCTTTTTCCGTTACCGAGGCCCCTGGAACAGGATTGCCCTTTTCATCCGTTACTTTACCGGTAACAGGAAGGATCGCGTTTTCACCAGGCTTTCCTATAACAACTACCAGCCCGTTATTAATCTTTTTATAAGAAAAAGAAGTATTAAGCAACACAGTTTGCATAATGTAATCGATAGTAGCATTTTTAGCTACCACGTTTACTTTCAAATCGCTTTTTCTTACTTCTTCGTTATATACAAACCGGTAATCATACTTCGATTCTATTTTTTTCAGAATTTCGGGTATGGTAGCATATTCTATATTCAGGTTGATCCTTTTCTGGGAAGCCCCTTCAAAAGCCATTACCTGGAATGAAGTAATAAGAATTACAAAAACTGCCAGCTTCATTTTTAGAATAATTTTTATAAGCAGTGGTACTGGGCAAGACCCGGCAAGGCAATTATATTTTTTCATATATTGCAATAGTTTAAATGATAGAATAGCTGCTGTCGCAAGCAGTGATACTGTCTTAGTCAGGCGGAAAATGGTCGCACATTTTCCGCTTTATTTTTTAGCTTTTAGGTTTCCTTATTCATTGTAATGCAATCGTTTTTGTTAGAAAATATGGTTATTAATAAATAACTACTTTATCCTTTTCTATACGGTATTGAAATCCACCCACAGCTTTTAAAGAGGCCAGCACATCTTCAAGCGAATCATTTTCAAAGGTCCCGGTGTAAAGAATATCTCCTGTACTGCGGCGGAGCTCTATGGTTACGTTATACCAGCGCTCGAGCACTGGCGACAGGCTTTCAATCTTTTCCTGCTCAAAAACCAGCCGGTTCTTTACCCATTCTGTTTCCACAACTGTTGTATCTTTTTTATTAGCAGCAATATTCAACAGCTCAAAGGCCTTCGTTTTTTTCGGGATGGCAGTTTGTACTCCGTTTACCGGCACCTCATTTTGTACAATGATCTTCTCATTAGGTTCCAGCATTATCGTTTCGTGCTTTTTATTTTTCAGCAGCACTTCTACAGCCCCCCTCAACAAGGTAGTTTGAGTATTGGTCTCATTGGGATAAGCCCGCACATTAAAGGCGGTACCCAACACTTTTACATCTAGGGTTGGCGTATGCACGATAAAAGGACGGGAAGGATCTTTTGTTACATCAAAATAAGCTTCTCCGGTTAATGTAACCTCACGCGTATTACTGCCAAACTCCTTGTCGTAAGTTAGTTTGGTATCCGCATTTACCCACACTTTCGTACCATCGGGCAAAACCAGGTCAGTTTTGGAACCTTTTTTTGTAGACACTATATTAGCAGTCCGGTGTAAAGCTGTATTTGTTTGTAAATAATAAAATGCAGCCAATCCCGCAATCAAAATCACAGAGGCAGCGGCCAGCCAAACTTTGAGTTTCCTGTATTTACTAATGGGAACAGGTATTGCATCCGGCTCACGCATTTTTTGATGTAACAGCTTTAACGCCTCATTTACAGTATCATTGTCAATATCTTTTTTATAGCTAAGTGAGCTGCCAAATACTTCATCCATACCTTCCGCAAGAAGCGAATGATCGGTGTTATTCCTGGTCAGGGCTGACAATTCCAGCTGCTCGTCAAGCGTCAGTTCCCCGGACTTTTTTCTTACCAATAGATATATTAACCTGTCGTTGTTCACCTGTATAAAGTATGCCTTATACACATAGACGCAGTACTACCGGGTTTACCCCCAAAAGAAAAATTTTTTTTTAAATAGTGATTGTATTATCAATGTTCAGCAGGTGGGACAGTGAGCACCACTATGTTCTCAGGATACATTTTTTTTATGGTCTTCTATCATTACAGCTAATATACCGGCCAGTTTTTTCATGGCGATATTCATCTGGTTTTCTACTGTTTTTACCGATACTTCAAGCAGTTGTGCTACCTCGGTATATTTGAGCCCATCTTCCTTGATCAGCTTAAATATCAGCCTGCATTTGGGTGGCAGGCTGTTAACGGCCCTATTAATCTGCTGAAAGGTTTCTTTATTAATAAGCCTTAGCTCATGATTGCTTAATTCATATACAAAATGCTCCCCGGCATCTTCAATGCTGATGCTTTTCCGGAGGTCTTTATATCCTTTACTGCGCCAGTAACTGATGGCGCCATGTTTTGCGGCTATATACAAATAATGAGAAAGGTTCCTTACCGTGGGTAACATTTTACGGTTTTGCCACAGCTTCAGAAACACATCCACACAAATTTCTTCCGCAACAGGTTTATCTTTTAACAGATCCGTTGTATAAGAAAGCAGCCCCGGATAATATATCCTGAACAGCTCATCAAAAGCCTGTTCATCACTATTTTCAGAAATAGCATGTATAAGATATGACAATCGTTGCGGCTGCATTATTCAACGAAAATAAAAGATTATTGTCAGCTCATGCCACAATTTATAAAATCTGTTTTAACAGCAGGGTTAGCCGGTTTCTGCCATTTCCAGGTTTATATCAGAGGAAATACCTGAAATATTTACTGCCGGCAGCACTAAAGAAAAAGTGGTGCCTTTATCATCGTTATTTTTGAAAGCCAGTTTACCTCCCAGCATTTCTGTAAATTCCTTGCAAAGCCTTAAGCCCAGTCCCGTTCCCTTTTCAGAAGCTGTACCACGCCTGGAGCCAGGGTTTATAGAGAAAATATTGGATTGCAGGGCCGCGGGAATACCTATCCCGTCATCTTTTACATCCAGCACACATTCCATACCTTCTGTTTTTGCGGAAAGCCAGAT
>DAOLFI010000632.1:0-3046 GCA_035326385.1 Niabella sp. | reverse complement strand
CTGCTGTATTTTTATGTTTTTCGTCCTTTGCTCAAAATGCTCACTGGCAGCAGAAGGTTAAGTATACCATGGACATTGACATGAATGTACAAACCAACCGTTTTACAGGGAAGCAAAAGCTGGAGTACTGGAATAACTCGCCTGACACACTGAAGAAAGTATTTTACCATTTATTCTGGAATGCCTTTCAGCCCGGCAGCATGATGGATGAGCGGAGCCGCAGGCAGGGTACTTTTATGTCTACCCGTGTGGATTGGGATGCGCGCGTAAAAGACAGGATACAAAAGTTAAAACCTGATGAGATAGGTTACCAAAAAGTAAAATCGCTGAAAATGAATGGTGTTCCTCAAAAGTTTGAGGAGCTGGAAACTATACTCATGGTGCCTCTTGGCAAGGTTATTTTACCAGGTCAGAAAGTGATATTTGATATGGAGTTTGAAGCCCAGGTGCCTTTACAGATAAGGCGCAGCGGCAGGGATAATCCCACCACAAAAGTGCGCTATTCCATGAGCCAGTGGTACCCGCGTATCTGTGCTTATGATAAGGAAGGCTGGCACCCTGCGCCTTATGTGGCACGCGAGTTTTACGGCCCTTTCGGAACTTTTAATGTAAATATCCATATTGATAAAAACTATATGCTGGGCGGAACCGGCTATCTTACCAACGCCAGCCAGGTGGGTTATGGTTATGAGGCAGCAGGTGTAAAAGTAAATCCTCCTGCAGGTGAAAAGCTTACCTGGAAGTTTACGGCGGATAATGTGCATGATTTCATGTGGGCAGCTGATACTGCTTTTATTCATAAGAAAAAGCAAATAACAGACGGGATAACATTGCATTTGCTGTATAAGCCTGCAGGAAAAGCGCCTGAAGAATGGGAAGCTATTTTAACCAAAGCAGAAAAGGCATACCCGTTTATGAAAAAGCATTTCGGGCCTTACCCGTATAAACAATATTCATTTATTACCGGTGGCGATGGTGGAATGGAATATCCTATGGCCACCTTACTGGCAGGCCCCGGTGCATGGTTGCACGAGTGGTTTCACAGCTGGTACCAGGGAGTGCTGGCAACTAACGAAAGTAAGTATCCGTGGATGGATGAAGGCTTTACTACCTATGCAGAACAAAGAACTGACGCCTGGCTGAAAGATGATTCTGTTTCTTTTGCCCAGGCAGATAGCTATAAAAGTTATTATGCGCTTGTGCGCAGTGGCCTGGAAGAGCCGCTTTCTACTCCTGCCGATTATTTTAATACAAACTACGCTTATAGCGTTGCCAGCTACAATAAGGGCGCTGTTTTTATAGAGCAGCTGGGTTATATTGTGGGTGCTCAGGTCCGGGATAAAATTTTGCTGGCGTATGATGCTAAATGGAAATTCAGGCATCCTGATGCTGATGATTTCATCCGGCTTTCGGAAAACATCAGCGATATGAAGCTGGACTGGTACAAAGCATTCTGGATCCATTCAACAAAAACTATAGATTATGGTATAGACAGCATTTGGGAGCAGAACGGGAAAACGCAGATAAGGCTTCGCAATGCAGGATTGATGCCTATGCCCGTTGACCTGGTGATTACGAGAGAAGATGGCAGCAAAGAAATGTATTATATTCCCCTGGACCTGATGTATGGATCAAAACCAGCTGAAAACGGCATGCCGCGCAGGATACAGCCGGTATGGCGATGGACCAGCCCAACTTATACCTTACCGGTTGAATTGAAAAAAGAAGCTATTGCAGCCGTTGAAATAGACCCCAGCCAGCGAATGGCAGATATGAACAGGCACAATAATAAAGTGAGTTTTTAAAAGCATAACCAACTGCTGGTGAAGCGCCGGGTGATTAATCGCCCGGCGCTTTTTAATTTCAAAATATTTTTTTGTAGAATAAAAATATATTCTACATTTGTAGAAATAAATCTATAATTGTAGAATGATAAAATTATCAAAATCCGAAGAACAGCTGATGGAGTATATCTGGCAAAAAGAAAAGGCGTTTATGAAGGACCTCATTGATTGTTTTCCTGAACCCAGGCCGGCAAGTACTACTGTTGCTACACTTTTAAAGCGGATGACAGATAAAGGAGTGATCGCATTTACCCAATACGGGAATTCAAGAGAATATTATCCATTGATCAGGAAGTCGGATTATTTTTCAAGACATGTAAACAGCCTCATCAAAAACTATTTTGATGATTCGGTACTGCAGTTTGCTTCTTTCTTTACCAAAGAAACAAAGCTTACCAAAGAGCAGCTGGAAGAATTGAAAAAAATCATTGATGCTGAAATTCAAAAGAAAAAAAAATGACGCTATACTTTTTTAAAATGATTGTTTGCAGTAGCGCTTTTTACGCTCTGTACGCGTTGCTTTTCCAGAAAGAAAAAATGCTGGTGTTTAACAGGTGCTACTTGTTATGCGGACTTGTAATCTCATTTTTTATACCATTGATCACTATCTCCGTAAAAACGCCTGCACCGCAACTATTGAACAATAATAATTTGCCTGTAATGTATGCGGCAACTGATCTGCAGCCTTTGCCACAGGAAGCTCCCGGTTACCTGCTATACATTGCGGTGGCTGTATTTTCAGCAGTGAGCATAGCATTGTTAATACGGTTTTGTTTTAACCTGTACAAAATAGGGCAAAGGATAAATGAAAATGAAGCCATATATATTAATGGAGTACGCGTTGTTTTGCTAAACACAGAAACAGTGCCTCATAGCTTTATGGAAGTGATATTTTTAAATAAAGCAGAGTATGAAGCGGACAGGGTAGAAGCAGAAGTACTGGAACATGAGCTGGCGCATATACGCCAGAAACATAGCTGGGATGTTTTATTGGTTGAGCTGTTACAGATTTTTGTATGGTTTAATCCAATGATTTACCTGTACAGGCGGGCTGTAAAAATTAATCACGAGCTGCTGGCCGATGCTGCCGTAGTAAAATATACTGGTGATGTGCGCAGTTATCAGCATGTTTTACTGCAACGGGCTGTTACGCAGAGTCCGTTGGTATTGGTCAGCAGCTTTAATTTCCACACTACTAAAAA